>DASQWG010000029.1:0-4345 GCA_035640375.1 Actinomycetota bacterium | reverse complement strand
CATGAGGACGGCCTGGCGGACACGTTCGACGCGCTGGGCGCATCCAGTCGAGCCGAAGCCCTCCGCATCCTCGCCGATCCTGCCCACGGGACCTACGGACTGCTGGCGGTGGTGATCGCCACGATGCTGCGGGTGCTCGCCCTGGCGTCGCTCCGACCGTGGCCGGCCCTGGGGGTGCTGGTCGCAGCCCACGCCCTCGGCCGCGCGGGAGCCGTCGGCGTCCTGGCAGCCGCACCGGCGGCCAAGGACGAGGGCCTCGGGGCGACCTATTCCTCGGCTGCATCCTCTCGGCCGGCCATCGCCGCGGTTGCCGGTGGCATCGCGCTGGCCGGTGTGGGGATGGGGCCGTGGGCGGTCCCCGCGGCCGCCCTCGTGCTCCTCGGTGCCACCCTCCTTCGCGCGGCGGCCGTCCGACGATTCGGCGGCGTCACCGGCGACGTCCTGGGAGCCGTCGAACAGGTGGGCGAGCTGGCCGTCCTCGCCGTGGGGGCGGGCGCTGCTCGGGTCGGGGGCCCCTGGTGATGCGGCTGGTGCTGGTTCGTCACGGTGCAACGGCCTGGTCCGAGCGTGGCCGTCTGACCGGGTGGACCGACATCCCCCTCAACAGCCGGGGACGCGACCAGGCTCGACAGCTGCGTCGACCACTGGGGGGACCCTTCGACTCGGTGTGGAGCTCGGACCTGCGGCGCGCCGCCGAGACGGCACGGCTCTCCGTCGGCGAGGCCCGTTTCGACCGCCGGCTCCGGGAGCTCGACTTCGGCTCCATCGAGGGGGCCGCCTGGGCGTCGCTCCCCGAGGCGATCCGGACGGACCTGCTGGGCTTCGACGGGTTCCGGGCACCGGGCGGGGAATCGGTCGCGGAACTTCGGTCCCGGGTCCTCGGCTTTGTCGACGGGCTCGGGTCCGGGACGCATCTCCTGGTGACCCACGGCGGCGTGATCCGCACGTTGCTCCGGTGGGGTGGTCGCGACGTGATGGTCCGTCCGGGTGACGTGGTGGAGCTGGACCTCGCCGGGGATGGCGCTACGGAGCGACCTCTGCCGGGGCGCCCTCGTGGGGAGGACGCTCCGAGGCCTGACCCGCTCCCGGCGGGACTTCGCCGGACGGCCCGTCGGCGGGGATCGTGAACGACACCCTGGTGCCGCCCCCGGGCAGCGGCTCGGCCCACAGGATGCCTCCGTGGAGGGCCAGGAGGCTGCGGGCCAGGTTCAGGCCGAGGCCCAGCCCGGCCAGCTGCTTCGTCATGACCTCCTCGCCGGGTGAGAAGGCCTGGTCGAACGCCGCGGCGATCTGGCCCCGGGCCACGCCGGGCCCACGATCGGTGACATGCACCGAGACCCCCTCGTCGGATCGCGCCGCCTTGACCGACACGTGTCCGCCGGCCTCCGTGTACCGACACGCGTTGTCGACGATCTGCCGGACCACTCCGCGCACGGCCCGGGCGTCGGCAACCGCGGGGATGTTCGAGGGAGTCACCACCTCCACCTCGATCTCCGGGTAGTGGGTCGCGGCCTCCGTGGCGCCTTCCCGGACCACCAGGGCCACGTCGCACGGGCGGAAGTCGAGGACGAACTCGCCCCGGCTCACCTCGGCCTGGGTGAGGATCGTCTCGATCATCCCGGTCAGCTTGTCAGCGGCGGCCTCTGCCTCGGCCAGCAGCTGGCCCTGGGCCGGGGTGGCCGGGGCCCTGGCCAGGGTGGCCGCGACGCCCTTGATGATCGTGAGTGGCGTTCGCAGCTCGTGGGACACGTTCCCGATGAAGTCGGCCTTGGCCCTGGCCAGCGATTCGGCCTGCTGGGCCCGTTCGGCCAGCGCTCGGGCCCACTCCCGCTCCCGGTGGACGGTATCGGCCAGCGAGCCGGCCAGCTCGCGGGCGATCTTCGGGGAGAGCACCACCCCGCCCTGGGACACCTGCTCGAGAGCCCAGGTGAGGAAGGAGGCCTCGGGCTCGCCCAGGAGGACGGCATCGGCGCCGGCCCGGAGCAGCGTGGCTGCCTCGTACGTCACGGGGTCGTCGATGACCATCAGGACGCCGCAGTCCTCGCAGGTGCGCCGGATCCGCCGGATCAGCTCGACCGAACCCGGACCTTCGACGCCGCCGCGCGCCACCACGGCCTCGGGGTGGATCCGCTCGGCCAGCTCGAGGGCCCGCCAGGCGTCCTCGGCCTCCTCGACCTCGCGCCCCTCGGATCGGAGGGCGTGCGCGGTCAGGGGGGCCATGCCGCTGAGGATCAGGGGGCGTCGCTCCATCACCGAGCGTATCGGCAGATTCCAGGTCCGACCTGACCGGGCGCGAAGCGTGCTTGGCGCTCTTCGTGGAACCGAGCCGGCGGCCTACTCGACCAGGCCCTGTCGGATGGCGATGGCCACGGCCTGGGCCCGGTCGTTGGCCCCGAGCTTCTCGAAGATCCGCTCGAGGTGGGTCTTCACGGTGTGGAACGAGATCCCCAGCTGGTCGGCGACCTCCTTGGTGGTGGACCCGTAGGCGATCTTCTGGAGGATCTCCACCTCCCTGGGGGACAGGGGAGCCTCGGCGGTGGTGGGCCGGTCCACGAGCTGGACCTCCTCGATGAAGGCCTGGGTGAGGCTGGGGTGGATCACGGCCTTGCCGGCCATGGCCTGGCGGGCCGCGTTGATCAGCTCACCCACGCTGGCGTCCTTCAGCAGGTAGCCGGACACTCCCGCCTGGATGGCCTCGGCGACGCTGGCCCGGGACTCGTCGATCGTGAACAGGATGATCTTGGTGTCCGGGTTGTTCTCGCGGATCTGGCGGGTGGCCTGGATCCCGTTCATCCCGGGCATCCGCACGTCCATGAACACGATGTCGGGCTTGGTGTCGGAGACGACCTGGATGGCTTCCTCGCCGGACGCTGCCTCGCCGACGACCTCGATCTCGTCGGCCAGGTTGAACGCCGTCCGGAGCCCGTCTCGGGTCACCGGATGGTCGTCGACGATGAGGACGCGCATCTCTCCCTCCGCCCCGTTCGCCACGCGGCCCCTAGGATATCCTTTGAAGGAAGCCCATGGAGCCGAACGAGCAGGAAGTTCGCGACGAGACCGCGGAGCGCGGTGGACCGCCCAACGGCCACGGAACGTCGTCGGGCAACGGCGGCCCCCCCGGACTCCTGGACCAGGTGATGGACGCGCTCCGGAAGGTCAACGACCCGGAGCTGGGGATCAATATCGTCGACCTCGGGCTGGTGTACGACGTCCGACTCGAGGACGGCACCGTCCACATCGACTACACGCTCACCACGATGGGCTGCCCGATCGGGCCGCTGATCGAGGAGCAGATCCGGCAGATGCTCGAGCCGGTCGAAGGGGTCGACCAGGTCGAGGCGGAGATGACGCTCTCGCCGCCATGGACGCCAGACAAGATGTCCGAGGAGGCCAAGGCCGCCCTCGGGTTCTTCTGAAGGCTGACGGGTCCCGCGAGGAGGCACATCGATGAGCGAATACGCGAACCCCGGCGCCCTGGTAGAGACCGACTGGCTGGCCGAGCACCTCGACGACCCGGCCATCCGCGTCGTGGAGGTCGACGAGGATCTCACGGCCTACCAGAAGGGCCACATCCCCGGGGCGGTGCAGTGGAGCTGGTTCGGCGACCTGCACGACCCGGTTCGTCGCGACTTCATCGACCAGGCGCGCCTGTCTGAGCTCCTAAGCCGGTCCGGCGTATCGAGGGACACCACCGTGATCCTGTACGGCGGCAACAACAATTGGTTCGCCGCCTACGCGCACTGGCTCCTGAAGCACCTCGGGTTCGAGCGCGTCAAGCTGTTGAACGGCGGACGGCAGAAGTGGGAGCTGGAGTCCCGGGAGCTCACAACGGAACGGCCCTCGCCCCAGACGACATCCTTCCGAGTCGTGGCGCCGGTGCGGAAAGAGCTCCGGGCGCTCCGTGACGAGGTCCTGACGAGCCTGGGCCAGGCGGCGTTCGTCGACGTCCGCGCGCCCGAGGAGTACCGAGGTGAGAAGCTGGCCCCGGACCATCTGCCGCAGGAGCAGGCTCAGGTCCCGGGCCACATCCCCGGCGCGGTCAACATCACCTGGTCGAAGGCGGCCAACGAGGACGGCACCTTCCGGTCGGCCGATGAGCTCCGGGAACTGTACGGGGAGATCGATCGAGACTCGAAGGTGATCTCCTACTGCCGGATCGGGGAGCGGTCCAGCCACACCTGGTTCGTGCTCAGCGAGCTGCTCGGGTACCCCAACGCCAAGAACTACGACGGCTCGTGGACCGAGTACGGATCGCTGGTGGGCGCACCGGTGGAGCGCTGATCGGGGCGTGAGCCCCAAGGACCTGGCCCGGCTCGAGCACGAGGCGCACGAGCATCCGGAACGG
>DASQWG010000028.1:0-12620 GCA_035640375.1 Actinomycetota bacterium | reverse complement strand
GGGCCATGCGCAGGAGTGTATGCCCACGGATCCCGGGACGAGAGGGTTGCGGGGCCGGTCGGAGCCGCGATGAGTCCCGGTGCCCCCCTTTGTCGGAAGATGGGAGCAGCGAAGGAACGAACGGAGGAGACGGCGATGCGGAAGGTGATCCTGACGAGTGGATGAGCCTCGACGCGTCGTGACCCGAGTCGGCGGACGGGACACGGCCGCGCTTCGGTTGGCGGGGAGCTAGATGGCCGGGAGGGGCGCACGATCGCGGAGCCGTGGACGCCGAGGGCTCCGGCGACTGGCCCTCGCCTTGGCCGTCCTCGTCCTCGGGGTCGGGGCCGTCTACGGGTGGGCATGGGCCTCGCTCGACAGCTCGGCCGTGGCCAGGGCCATGATCTGGATGGACGCCGACGTGGGGGACCAGGAACGGTTCCCGGCCCGGGTCATCCCCACCGGAGGCGAGGCCAGTCCCCTGCTCGGCGGCGACGAGGTCGACCTGGGCCCGTCCCCGCTCGGCGGGACCGGCGACTTCGACGCGTTCCTGCGACGGACGGACAGCACGTCGTTCCTGGTGCTCCACGACGACGGCGTCGTGTACGAGCAGTACTTCGGAGGGCCGACCGGCGGACACTGCATACCACCTGGTCCGTGGCCAAGTCGATCGTGTCCACGCTCATGGGGATCGCCCTCGACGAAGGGCTGATCGAGAGCGTCGACGATCCGGTGACCGAGTACGTGCCGGAGCTCGCCGAGCGGGACCGGCGGTTCGAGCGGATCACCCTGCAGCATCTCCTCACGATGTCCTCGGGGATTCGCTACTGGGACACTGACCTCCCGTGGCCGTTCGCCGACGACACGTACACCTACTACGGCGCCGACCTACGGGAGATCGCCATCGAAGACACCGAAATCGAACGCCCCCCGGGTGAGGAGTTCCATTACAACAACTACAACCCACTCCTCCTCGGGATGGTCCTCGAGCGGACCACCGGGATGTCGGTCTCCGAGTACGCGTCCACCAGGCTGTGGCAGCCGCTGGGCGCCGAGCGCGATGCCACGTGGAGCCTCGACTCGGGGGCGTCCGGGTTCGAGAAGATGGAGAGCGGGTTCAACGCCACCGCAGCCGACTACGCCAGGTTGGGGCTGGCGTACCT
Organism: Actinomycetota bacterium; assembly: GCA_035640375.1. Classification (GTDB taxonomy): domain Bacteria; phylum Actinomycetota; class UBA4738; order UBA4738; family CALAEC01; genus CALAEC01. The sequence goes on along the minus strand of DASQWG010000028.1, from coordinate 11,478 downwards.
CCATGGCGGGGAGTGGGCCGGCACGAGGATCGTCTACGAGGAGTGGGTGCGGGAAGCCACGGCGCTCGACACCTCCACTGATCCCGCCGACCGCTACCAGTATTTCTGGTGGGTGGACGTGGAGCGCCCCGGCCGGTTCTACGCGCTCGGCAACTTCGGTCAGTACATCTACGTTGCCCCAGACACGGGGACCGTGATCGTCCGCACCGGCCGCGACTGGGGGATCGAGAACGACGCCTGGCTGGTTGTCCTCCGGGACGTGGCCGACCGACTGCCGTCCCTGAGGGCGGCGTAGGCTGATCCGGGTCCGAGGAGGGCGAGCCATGCGGAAGGACGACCGGTACGACCCGACGAAGGTCGACGACTACCTGGCCAAGGTGCCCCAGGATGCCCGGGCGGCGCTGGAGGAGCTCCGGGCCACGATCCGGAAGGCCGCCCCGACGGCCACGGAAGGCTTCAGCTACGGGATCCCGGCCTTCCGGCTCGAGGGTCGGCCGCTGGTCTCGTACGCCGCGCTGAAGAACCACTGCAGCTTCTTTCCGATGAGTCCGGCGGTCATCGAGGCGCACCGCGAGGAGCTCGAGCCCTACGACACCGCCAAGGGCACGATCCGGTTCACACCAGACCGCCCGATCCCGGCGGCGCTGGTGCGGAAGCTGGTCAAGGCCAGGGTCGACGAGCTTCAGGGCGCGTAACGGTCACCCGGGCCCTCAGCGGACCACCCGGTAGGTGATGTGGGTGGCGAACGGCGACTGGCGTAGGTCCACGTGTTCCAGCGTGAGGTCGTCATCGAAGCCCTCGAACAGCCGCTTCCCGGCGCCGAGCACGATCGGCGCGATCGAGATCGACAGCTCCTCCACGTGGCCGGCACGGAGCGCCTGCCGGATCACGTCCGCCCCGCCCATCACGAACACGTCCTTCTCGCCGGCGGCTCCCTTCGCCCGGGCGATGGCCTGGTCGACGCCGTCGACGAAGGTGAAGCCAGCATCCGACGGCTCGTCCTTGGGTCGATGGGTCACCACGAAGAAGGGGACGGGGAAGGGATTCCGCCCTCCCCAGGCCTCCGCGGCCTCATACGTGTTCCTGCCCCCCACGATCGCACCCACCCGGTTGATGCCCTGGTCCAGGAACTCCTTGTCCACGCCGGTCGCTTCGCCGGTCGGCTCCGCTTCGTAGGTCCAGGGCCCCCCGAAGACCCAGTAATGCAGCCGCTCGCCCCGTTCCCCCAGGCCCCGGCCCGGCCCGTCATTCGGTCCGGCGACGTACCCGTCCAGCGAGGTCGTGATGCCGGCTGCGACCTTCGTCATGTGCGTGCCCTCCTCGGTCGTTCATCCGCGTCACCTCGATCGAAGGGCCGTCTACTCCTGGAGCACGGCGAGGATGTTGCCGGCCGGATCCGCGAACCAAGCGATCGGGGGCCCCACCCCGCGCTGGATGCCCTTCTCGTCCTGGGAGGAGCCCTCGTATCGTTGGAACTCCACCCCTCGGCGGGCCAGCTCGTCGACGGCCGCGTCGATGTCGTCGACGGGGAAGTTCAGGATCGTGAACGTGGCGGGGGTGTGATCGGGCTTGGGGTAGACGAGGATCGTGGCCCCACCGGCAGGGTGGAGGGTGAGCATCCCGTTCGCCTCCGTCACCTCGAGGCCGAGCGTGTCGCCGTAGAACCGCTTGGCCGCGGGGATGTCGTCGACCGAGAATCCGCTGAACGCCTTGGACGAACCGAGCATGGCCGCTCCTTTCTTCGGTGGCACCACACAAGACCTCGCCGGGAGCGCGAACTCATCGCCCCGGACACCTTGACAGGAGATCCGGGAAGAGGTATTTTCCTTTGCGGTTATTTAATGAGGAGGTTGAATGGCGACCGCGACCGACCGGCTCGATCAGGTCTTCTCGGCCCTGGCGGATCCCACCCGACGGGCCATCCTGGCCCGGCTGGCCTCGGGAGAAGCAACCGTCACCGAGCTGGCCGCTCCCTTCGACATCAGCCTCCCGGCGGTGTCGAAACACCTGAAGGTGCTGGAGCGAGCCGGCCTGATCGTGCGGGGCCGGGCGCGGCAGTGGAGGCCGGCCCGGCTGGAGGCCACCCCGCTCCGGGAGGTAGCCGAGTGGGCCGAGCGCTACCGGCGCTTCTGGGAGGAGCGGTACGACCGGCTGGACGAGTACCTGGAAGAGCTCCAGGGACGAGGGAAGGAGGAGAGCGGTGGGAGGTAGCGGCAAGATGACGGTGACAAAGCCGTCCGAGACCGAGATGAAGATGACGCGCGTGTTCGACGCCCCTCGGGAGCTCGTGTTCGAGGCGCACACCTCAGGGGAACACCTGCGGAACTGGTGGGGACCGAGGAAGTACGAGACCGTCAGCGCCGTGTTCGAGTTCCGGGTCGGGGGGAAGTGGCGGATCGTCCATCGAGGCCCCGAGGGAGAGGAGCACGCCTTCCGCGGCGAGTTCCGGGAGATCGTTCCCCCGGAGCGGATCGTGTGGACGTTCGAGTACGAGGGAGCCCCCGGCCAGGTCGCGGTCGAGACGCTCACCTTCGAGGAGCATGACGGGAAGACCACGCTGACTGCCGTCTCCGACTGGGGCTCGGAGGAGGCCAGGGACGCCATGCACGAGTCGGGGATGCTCGAGGGCGCCGAGGAGACCTGGGACCGGCTCGAGGAGTACCTCCAGACCCTGCGGGCCCGGGCGTCCTAGTCTGGCGCGGGCGACGGGCCGTCAGCGCGACGGCCCGTCGCCCGCTCGACGATCCACGTCAGCACCGACGAGTAATCGCGGTCACCGAGGCCGCCGGCCTCCGCCTCCTGGAACCAGCTCCAAGCCGCCTGTGCCACGCGGAGGTCGAGACCGCGTCCCTCGGCGGCGTCTCGGATCAGGTCCCCATCCTTCCGGGCGAGGGAAAGCACGAACCGCGGGGGGTCCACACCGCCCTGAAGTGCCGGCCGCCGCCGCTCCACCTGTTCGGCCAGCGGGGTGGCCCTGAGGATCTCCAGCGCGACCTCGCGCTCCAGCCCCAGGCCCTCGGCCAGGGCCAGCGCCTCGCCGAGCACCCCGAGCACCCCGAGCAGCGTCGAGTTCGTGACGAGCTTGGCGGACGCGCCGGCCCCGAGGGGTCCGACGTGGGTCGGGGTGCCCAGCGCGGACAGGAGCGGCATCCACCGCTCGGCCTCGGCGGCCTCCCCACCGACCCAGATCCGCAGCGATCCGCCCGCGGCCTCGTCGATGCTTCCCTGGACCGGGGCATCGAGGAGGCCGAAGGCCTCGGGCAGGGCCGACCTGAGCCTGGCGATGGCCGCCGGCCCGACCGTGGACATCTCGATCACGGTCGCCGGGCTCGTCGCGGCGGCGATCCCGTCGGGACCCTCGGTCACGTCCGCGAGCGCGTCTGGGGAGGCGAGCATGGTGATCACGGCATCCGCGAGCTCGACCGCCTCCCCGGGGGTGGCGGCCCGTCGAGCACCGCGCTCCACCAGCGGGGTGGCCCGCTGGGCCGTGCGGTTCCACACCACCACGTCGTGGCCGGCCTCCAGGAGTCGAGCGGCCATCCGGCTCCCTATGGCTCCCAGGCCGAGGACCGCGACATCGGTCATGGCCGTCGAACGCTCCTCGCCCGTCGCACGGCGCCACCTTACCCGCCGACCCGGAGGTGGGCCGTGCGCAGCCGACCCGCGGGCGGGGGTGGCGATGAGGTAGCCGGGCCGGGTAGAACGGAAGGGATCGCGTCCGAAGGAGGAGGGACATGAAGAGGACGCTCGCTCTGCTGATCGCGTCGCTGCTGGCGCTCCCCGCGGGGGTGCTCCCCGCCGGCGCCGACGAGCCCGACCCGGTCCGGTTCGCCACGTTCAACGCCTCGCTGAACCGCAGCTTCGCGGGCCAGCTGATCACCCACCTCTCCTCGCCGGGGAACGCCCAGGCCGACGCCGTGGCCGAGATCATCCAGCGGGTCCGACCGGACGTCCTGCTGATCAACGAGTTCGACTTCGACGATCAGGGCCCCGGCGGCTCCTCCCTGGCGGCGGCGCTCTTCCAGCAGAACTACCTGTCGGTCCCTCATGGCGACGCGGATCCGATCTCGTACCCCTACCGGTTCGTGGCTCCGTCCAACACCGGGATCCCTTCGGGATTCGACCTGAACAACAACGGCGTGGTGGGGGGGCCCGATGACGCCTACGGCTTCGGGTTCTTCCCCGGGCAGTTCGGCATGGCCGTGTACTCGAGATTCCCGATCGACTCGGAGGCCGCGCGGACGTTCCAGCTGTTCCTGTGGAAGGACATGCCCGGGGCGCTTCTTCCCGACGACCCCGCCACTCCGGCTCCCGCCGACTGGTACTCCCCGGCCGAACTGGAGGTGTTCCGCCTCTCCTCGAAGAGCCACTGGGACGTGCCCATCGAGATCGGCCGCAAGACCGTGCACTTCCTGGCCAGCCACCCGACCCCGCCGGTGTTCGACGGCCCCGAGGATCGGAACGGGACCCGCAATCATGATGAGATCCGGTTCTGGGCCGACTACGTCATGCCGGGCCGCAGCGGCTACATCGTCGACGACGAGGGCGAGCGGGGCGGGCTCGCGCCGGGTTCGCTGTTCGTGATCGCCGGTGACCAGAACTCGGATCCGTTCGACGGCGACAGCATCCCCGGATCGGCGCAGTTGCTGCTCGAGCACCCCCTGATCAACACGAAGGTGACGCCGGACAGCGAGGGGGCCGTCGAGCAGGCCGCCCTCCAGGGCGGGGCCAACGCTATGCACCTCGGGGATCCCGCCTTCGATACAGCGGACTTCGCGGACGTGCCGGGGCCGGGCAACCTCCGGGCCGACTACGTCCTGCCCCGGAAGAACATGCCGATCGAGGATGCCGCGGTGTTCTGGCCGACGACGGACGACCCCTTGTTCCCGCTGGTCGGCACGTTCCCGTTCCCGAGCTCGGACCACCGGCTGGTCTGGATCGACGCGCGCGTGCCGGGCGCCTGAGCACGGGCGATCGTCCCGGACGTGGCCCAACCCGGCTTCGTCGAGCGGGTCCGCCGAGTGGTGGCGGCGGTTCCGCCCGGCCAGGTTGTGACCTACGGCGAGGTCGCCGAGGAGGTCGGCTCGCCGGGAGCGGCCCCAGCCGTGGGCAACGTGATGGCCCGGAGCGATGGCCTGCCGTGGTGGCGGGTGGTGACCGGAACGGGGCGTCTGGTTCCGGGCCACGAGGCTGAACACGCCCGCCGGCTCCGCGCCGAAGGGGTCCCGGTCCGGAACGGCCGTGTCGTAGGCTTCGGCGCGTGACCGACACCGGCATCGTCGTCGGTGGGCCGATCTCCTCGATCGCCGAGATGGCGCGCCAGGCCGAAGAGGGCGGCTACGAGAGCGTGTGGGTCGCCGAGACCGCGTACTCGGCGTACGTGCAGGCCGCGCTGGCGGCCCAGGCGACCGCGCGGGTTCGGATCGGGACGAACATCGCGCTGGCCTTTCCCCGGAGCCCCACGATCACGGCCATGACGGCCCGCGACCTCGCCGAGCTCTCCGGCGGCCGGTTCATCCTCGGGCTGGGCTCCCAGGTGAAGCGGGTCAACGAGCAGCGTTTCAGCGTCCCGTTCGAGCACCCCGCGCCGAAGATGGCCGAGTACGTCGAGGTGGTCCGCGAGGTCCTGGCGACCTTCCGAGGTGAGACGGTCGACCATAGGGGGCGGTTCTACTCGGTGACGATGAACCCGTTCCCCGGTGCGGGGCCGGTCGAGCACGTCCCGATCTACATCGCCGCGGTGAACGAGCGGATGCTCGAGGCTGCGGGCAGGGTGGCCGACGGCGTGCTGGGCCACCCGCTGACCTCGCCGGAGTACGTCCGCGAGGTGGTGCGGCCGGCGCTAGCCCGGGGTGCATCCGCCGCGGGCCGTGATCCCTCCCAGGTCAGCCTGACGAACAGCGTGGTCCTCCAGCTGAACGAGGATCGGGAGCGGGCCAGGTTCGAGGCCGCCCTGCAGATCGCGTTCTACGCCACCACCCGCACGTACCGGCCCGTGCTCGACCTGCACGGCTTCGGCGACCTCACCGGGCCGCTGCGGGGCGCTTACGCGCGGGGCGACCTCGGCGAGATGGCCCGCCTGGCCATGCCGATGGTGGATACGTATGCGGTCGCCGGAACCGAGGACGAGTGCCGGGAGCGGCTGGCCGCATTCGAGGGTCTGGTCGACCGGATCCTCCTCGGCGGGGCCTGGGTCGGACCCGATCAAGAGGCCCTGGCCGAGAACTACCGCCGGATCCTGGAGACGTTCCGCCCCGCCGCGTAGTGGTTGCGCCGCTCGTTCGGCGGCCTACTGCCCGTCGGTGACCTCGCGGAGGTGCGGCGGGGTGGGGATGTCCTCGGTGGCGTGAGGCACGGCGCCGACGGCAGCCTTGCGCCGCTCCTCCTCCCGGGCGGCCTTCCGTTCGTCCTCGACCCGCTGTTCTTCGGCCCGTTCGGCCTCCACCCTGGTCCGCTCCTCTTCGAGCGACGGGATCTCGGTGTCGCCGTCGACGAAGGCCTTCAGCTCCTGGCCCTCGAGAACCTCGCGGACCATCAGCAGCCTGGCCAGCCGGTCCAGCAGCGCCTTCTTGTCGTCGAGGATGTCGATGGCCCGGTCGCGGGCCTCGGACACGATCCGCGAGACCTCCTGGTCGATGATCCGGGCGGTCTCCTCGCTCATCTCCGGCCGCTCGCTGGGGAACAGGAGCCGGCCCTCCGAGCCGCGGAAGCCGTCACGGCCGAACGACAGCGGCCCCAGCCTCGGGCTCATGCCGTACTCGGCGACCATGGCCCGGGCGATCTCCGTGGCTCGCTCCAGATCGTTCTGCGCGCCGGTCGAGATCTGGTCGAAGGCGAGCTGCTCGGCCATCCGCCCGCCCAGCAGGATGGCCAGCCGGTCCTTCAGCTCCGGCTCTGTCATCAGGTAGCGGTCCTCCAGCGGCCGCTGCATCGTCATGCCCAGGGCGGCGGCGCCGCGGGGGATGATCGACACCCGGTGCACCGGGTCGGCGTTCTTCACCGAGAGCGCCACCAGCGCGTGGCCCATCTCGTGGAACGCCACGATCTCCCGCTCCTTGTCGCTCATCACCCGGCTCTTGCGCTCGAGGCCGGCCACCACCCGGTCGATGGCCTCCTCGAGCTCCGACATCCCCACGGCGTCCTTCTCCCGCCGGGCCGCCAGCAGGGCCGCCTCGTTCACCACGTTGGCCAGGTCCGCCCCGGTGAAGCCGGGGGTCCGGGCCGCGATCACCTGGAGGTTCACGTCGTCGCCGAGCGCAACGCCACGGGCGTGCACCTCGAGGATGGCCGTGCGGCCCTTGAGGTCCGGCCGGTCCACCACCACCTGGCGGTCGAACCGGCCGGGACGGAGTAGGGCCGGGTCGAGGACGTCGGGCCGGTTCGTGGCGGCCATGATGATCACGCCCTTCGACGCGTCGAACCCGTCCATCTCGACCAGCAGCTGGTTCAGCGTCTGCTCCCGCTCGTCGTGGGAGCCGAAGCTGCCTCCCATCGCTCCGGCCCGGGTCTTGCCGATCGTGTCGAGCTCGTCCAGGAAGACCAGGCACGGGGCCCGATCCTTGGCCTGCTGGAACAGCTCCCGGACCCGGGCCGCGCCGAGCCCCACGAACATCTCCACGAACTCCGAACCGGACATGAAGAAGAACGGCACCTTGGCCTCGCCGGCCACGGCACGGGCCAGGAGGGTCTTCCCACAGCCCGGCGGGCCGAGAAGGAGGACGCCCTTGGGGATCCGCCCCCCCAGACGCTGGTACTTCTTGGGGTTCTCCAGGAACGCCACGATCTCCCGGAGCTCCTCGACGGCCTCGTCGACCCCGGCAACGTCGGCGAACGTGGTCTTGAGGTCCTTCCGGTCGTAGATCTTCACCCCGCGCTTGCCGAGGTTGAGGGCGCCGGCGGCGCCTCCGCTGGCCATCCGCCGGAACACGAATCCCCAGATCGCCACGAGGATCAGGATCGGGAGGATCCACGAGAACAGGAAGTTCGACAGGGCCGAGGGCTGCTCGCCGGTGAATCGCACGCCGTTCTCCTGGAGCAGGGTCTGGAGGTCCTGGTCCTCGACGCCGGGGACCCGGGTGGTCACGAACCCCGGTCCATCCTCCCCTCGCTCCTGGCCGGTGATCCGCGTTTCGGAGATCGCCACCTCCTCGACCCGGCCTTGCTCCACCAGGTTCAGGAACCGCGAGTACTCGATCTCCTCCGGCTGCGGGACCAGGGCGCTCTGGACCACGAACAGGAGGATGGCGCCGAGCAGGATGTATCCCAGGGTGAACCGCCAGCGGCGGCGATCCCCGCCCCCGCTGCCGAAATCGAACCCCTGCCAGCGCCCCTGGCGCCTGTCGTCGTTGGCCACTCGTGCCTCCTCCCCCCGAGGGGTCCCTCAATGTTCCCACATCGCGGGGGTATCCTGGCCGGCGTGAGCGAGCCACAGGTCGTCGACCAGGCCCGGCTGGACGAGCGGTTCGAGCGGGAGGCCATTCCGCTGCTGTCCGAGATGTATGGGGCCGCCATGCGGCTGACCCGGAACCCCTCGGACGCCGAGGACCTCCTCCAGGAGACCTACCTCCGAGCGTATCGAGGCTTCGGCTCGTTCAAGGAGGGGACGAACCTCCGGGCCTGGCTGTACCGGATCCTCACCAACGCCTTCATCAATACGTACCGCAAGCGCCAGCGGGAGCCGCAGACGATCTCCGACAGCGAGGTCGAGGAGTGGTACCTGTACGACCGACTGGGCACGGAGGGAGCCGAGGCGTCCGCCGAGGCCCAGGTGCTCGAGGGCCTCCCGGACGAGGATGTCCAGGAGGCCCTGGCCAGCCTGCCCGACCAGTTCCGTCTGGCCGTCCTCCTGGCCGACGTCGAGGGATTCAGCTACAAGGAGATCGCCGAGATCCTGGACGTGCCGATCGGGACGGTGATGTCCCGGCTCCACCGGGGAAGAAGGGCACTGGAACGGCGGTTGTGGGATGTGATGCGGGAACGAGGCCTGGTGACCTGATGGACTGCGAGCAGGCGCTCCGTGAGCTCGAGGCGTACCTCGATGGCGAGCTCGGCGCGCCCGGGCGGGCCGAGGTGGAGCGGCACCTGCTCGGCTGTGCCAGCTGCTTCGACCGGAGCGAGTTCCGCCTGCGGGTCCGGGAGGTCGTCAGGCGGAAGTGCGACGTGGAGACCGACGTTCCCGAGCGGGTGGCCGTCCGGATCCGACGCTTGATCTCGATCGAGGCTGAGGGGCGCCCGCCCCGCTAAACCGAACCGCCCCTCTGCGTCGAATACCCGGAAAGAGGGAGCGGGCCGGTGTGCCCGACGGGTGGATGAAGGGAACCAGGCCGGGGCGGATGCCCCGCCCGTCCAGGACCGTGGCCGCCGCGGACCGCGTCTGTGAGGTCCCGGACTGCGATACCAGGCTCTCCCGGTACAACCTGCGGTCTCGCTGCTGGCAGCACAGCGAGATCGCCTTCCCGAATTACCGGGGACGCCGGCTGGCCCCGGAGGGCTAGCGGCGCCAGGGCCCTCAGGGAAAACCGGCTCCTTCCGTCTGTTCCGCCCCGGCGGTCCAAGGCGGCCATCCGGGTCAGGAAGTCCTATCCAGACCGGCACCTCGAACGACTACGCTCGGACCCTCTATACTGGCCAGCAGACCTGGCGAGGTGGAGGGAGGGGAGCATGGCGCAGCCCAAGGGCGCCCAGTACCTGAAGACCGCGGAGGTGGCCGACATCCTCCACGTGTCCCCGAAGACGGTGACGCGGTGGGCCAAGGACGGCAAGCTTCCGCACTCGCGGACCCTGGGAGGCCATCGCCGCTTCCCGGCTTCCTCGATCCGCAAGCTCGCCGAGGGACTCATCCAGGTCGGCCAGCCCCAGTAGCTTCGTCCTGCCGTCCGGCAGGGTCCTTGATGGGGAGGTTTCGGCGGAACCGGTGAGCGAGCCGCGGCCGGCGCGTCCGTCGATGCCGCCCGGCTACGGCATCGCCTCTGACGAGCGAGGCCTCCTGCCGTGGTCGTGGGCGGAAGAGCGCCTGTCGGCCTCCCGGAACTACTGGATCGTCACCGCCGACGAGGCCGGGCGGCCCCACGCCATGCCGGTGTGGGGGCTGTGGCTCGACGGGTCCGTGTGGTTCAGCAGCGACGGGGACTCGAGGAAGGCACGCAACATCGCGAACCGTCGAGAGATCGTGGTCCACCTGGAGAGCGGCGACGAGGCGGTGATCGTCGAGGGCAACGCGGAGGAGGTCTCCGATCGCGAGGCGCTGGTCCCCTTCGCGCGAGCGTACGAGGTGAAGTACGGCTTCGGTTTCGATCTCGACCACCCGATCGGCCTCGTCTACCGTGTTCGGCCTCGTGTCGTGCTGGGCTGGCGGGAGAAGGACTTTCCGTCGACGGCGACGCGGTGGGTCTTCATCTAGACGAAGGGCTGGCGGGCTCGTCAGGCGTCCAGGATCTCGAACGCATAGGCCTGACCGTCCCGTTCCTCGATCGTCACCCGCACCGGGTCCGACTGGGCCCGGTGCTCCTCGAGGTGCTCGAGGTCGAAGCCGTAGTCGCGACCGGGGTCGATCCGGATGTCGTAGCGTTCTCCCTCGGCCTCAACCGTGAAGCCCGTGATCCCGCCGCGGTCGCTCCGGTCGATCGACGTGATGAGCCCCGTCACGGACGGCGGGACCTCCGGCTCCGAGGCACACGCCGGCAACAGGCAGACAGCCACCAGGACCACCCAGCGCATCGGCGTATGGTGCCGCACTCTGGGTATCGAAGGGAAGCGGCCCGGTAGCATCCCGACATGGGTCAACGGGTGTGGGCGCTCCTGGGATCGGGCGAATTCCAGCCATGGGCGGAAGAGGTCGATCGGTGGATGCTCGACCGAGCCCGGCCCGGCCCGGTTCTGATCCTTCCCACAGCCAGCGCGCCCGAAGGCGACGAGGTGTTCGACCGGTGGGGCCGGATGGGACTCGAGCACTACCGCCGCCTGGGAGTCGACGCCGAGGTGGTCCCGCTGCAGCGCCGAGAGGACGCGGACCGTCCCGAGCTCGCCGCTCGCCTGGACGCCGCGGGGGCGGTGTTCTTCTCCGGCGGGAATCCCGGCTACCTGGCCTCGACGTTGTCCGGCTCTCGGTTCTGGCGTTCGGTCCTGGCGAACCTGGACCGAGGGATGGCGTACGGGGGCTGCAGCGCCGGGGTGGCCGCTCTGGGGGAGCGGGCGGCGTGGCGGCTCCACCGTGGCACGTTCTGGCCCGGGCTGGCCGTGTTCCCGGGGACGAACCTGGGTCCGCACTGGGACGCCACCGACGCGTACCTCCCCGGCCTCTCGGCGACCCTGATCGAACACCTCGGTCCTCCGTACCGGCTGATCACGGTGGACGAGGACACCGCCCTGGTCGGCCACGGCAGTCGGTGGTCCGCGCTGGGTGCGGGGCGCGTGCAGGTGCTGACGGGCGGCGAGTTCACGGAGCATCGGGCCGGCGAGTCGTTCGAGCTCGACCTGGCG
>DASQWG010000027.1:0-6292 GCA_035640375.1 Actinomycetota bacterium | reverse complement strand
CGGCCGGCCACCTTCGGAGAGACAGAGAGGTCTCTCCTCCGGTGGCACGGCCGGCCTAGCGCTTGGACGGCCGGCCGGCGCGTCGACCGGAGTGAAAAGGCGAGGGGCCGGGCGGCGGCCGGATGGGGACCCCTTCGGTCCCCGAAGGCCGCCGCCCGCCCCCCTGCGTGATCCGACTAGAAGTCCATGTCCCCCATGCCGCCGGCGCCGCCGGGCATGCCACCCGGCATGGCCGGCGCCTTCTCCGGCTTCTCCGCCACCACGGCCTCCGTGGTGAGGAACAGCGCCGCGATCGAGGCCGCGTTCTGGAGCGCGGATCGCGTCACCTTGGTGGCGTCGACGATGCCGGCCTTGAACATGTCGCCGTAGTCGCCGTTGTCGGCGTTCAGGCCCCACCCCGCGTCCAGGGTCCGAACCTTCTCCACGACCACGCCGCCCTCGAGGCCGGCGTTCTCGGCGATCTGCTTGATCGGCTCCTCCAGGGCCCGCCGGACCAGCCGCGCCCCGGTGGCCTCGTCGCCCTCCAGGTCGAGCTTGTCGAGCGCCGGCTGGGTCGACAGCAGGGCCACGCCGCCGCCGGGCACGATGCCCTCCTCGACGGCCGCCTTCGTGGTCTGCACGGCGTCCTCGATCCGGTGCTTCTTCTCCTTCAGCTCGACCTCGGTGGCCGCGCCGACCTTGATCACCGCGACGCCGCCGGCCAGCTTCGCCAGCCGCTCCTGCAGCTTCTCGCGGTCGTAGTCCGAGTCCGTCTTCTCGATCTCGGCCTTGATCTGGTTGATGCGGCCCTTGATCTCCTCGTCCTTGCCGGCGCCCTCGACGATCGTGGTCTCGTCCTTCGTGATCACGACCTTGCGGGCCTTGCCGAGCATGTCGAGCTGGGCGTTCTCCAGCTTCAGCCCGATCTCCTCCGAGACCACCTGACCGCCGGTGAGGATGGCAATGTCCTGCAGCATGGCCTTGCGCCGGTCGCCGAACCCTGGCGCCTTCACCGCCGCGGACTTGAACGTGCCGCGCACCTTGTTGACGATCAGTGTGGCCAGGGCCTCGCCCTCGACGTCCTCGGCGATAACCACCAGCGACTTGCCGGACTGCATGATCTTCTCGAGGATCGGGAGGATGTCCTTGACCGCCGAGATCTTCTGGTTGGCCAGGAGGACGTAGGGCTCATCCAGGACGGCCTCCATCCGCTCGGGGTCGGTGATGAAGTACGGCGAGATGTACCCCTTGTCGAACCGCATCCCCTCGACGAGCTCCAGCTCCATCCCGAAGGTCTGCGACTCCTCGACGGTGATCACGCCGTCCTTGCCGACCTTGTCCATTGCCTCGGCGATCTGCTGGCCGATCTCTCCATCGCCGGCGGAGATGGCCGCCACGTGGGCGATCTCGTCCTTCTCCTCGATCTCCTTGGCCTGGTTCTTGATCTGCTCGACCGCCGACTCGACGGCCTGCTCGATGCCCCGCTTCAGGGCCATGGGGTTCGCTCCCGCGGCCACGTTCCGGAGCCCTTCCCTGACCATGGCGTGGGCCAGCACGGTCGCCGTGGTGGTGCCGTCCCCGGCCACGTCGTCGGTCTTCTTGGCGACCTCCTTGACGAGCTCGGCCCCGATCTTCTCTTCGGGGTCCTCAAGCTCGATCTCCTTGGCGATCGAGACGCCGTCGTTGGTGATCGTGGGGGCTCCCCACTTCTTCTCGAGGACCACGTTCCGCCCCTTGGGGCCCAGGGTGATCCGGACCGCGTTTGCCAGCTGGTCCATGCCCCGCTCCAGGGCTCGGCGGGCGTCCTCTTCGAACGTGATGATCTTGGCTGCCATCGGCTCCCTCCTCAGGATGCGCTCGGCCTCGGTTCCACTTCCTTAGCACTCCCGGGGAGAGAGTGCTAAGGGAGAGTATAGCGCCAGGAGCGGGTCGGCTGGCAAGGGCCCGGCCGGCTCAGGCTCGCCCGGACCGGCCCAGACCGCGCAGGTAGCCGGCCATCTTGGCCAGGTCGGTGACGAGCATCAGCGCCGGAATGGCTCCGAGGGCCGCCAGTCGCCGACCCGCAGATGGCATCCGGCGCCATGCCCGGCGGACCGGCCCGGAGGCGTAGAGGGAACCGGCTACCGCGGCCGCGGCCATCAGCCCTCGGCGACGGGACGCCAGCGCCACGACCAACGCCCCGTACACCGCGAACCGAAGCGCGTGACGACCGGCGTGCATGCCGCCCCGGGCGTCGTGCTCGGCGTATCCGGCGAACTGCCGCCAGTACGAGACCAGGTCGTGACGGGGGCGACGGCCCACCACGGCGTCCCGGGCCAGGTCCATCCGCACGCCGAGGTCGCGCCACCGGTGGTTCAGGTACATGTCCTCGCCCAGCGCCATCCACTCGGGGTACCCGCCGGCACGCTCGAACGCCTCCCGCCGGAACGCCACGGACCGGGCCGAGGGCAGGAAGGTGTCCTCTCGGACCTCCTCGGGGTCCTTGATCGACACGGCCGCGGCGCACTCCTCGAAGAAGGTCCCGGCCAGGGGCCGGTACACCCCCATCGACACGTCGGCCCCCCGCTCCAGCGGCTCGACCAACCGCTCCAGCCACGCCGGGTCGAGCACGCAGTCCGCGTCCGAGACGGCGATCACCTCGTGCGCGGCGGCCCGGACGGCCACGTTCCGACCCCGGGCGATGTTGGCGCCGGGCTCCTCGATCAGCGTGAGCCCGGGGGCCCTCCGGAGGATCTCCACGGTGCCGTCGGTGGACCCGCCGTCGACCACGATCACCTCGTCGGGTGGGCGCCTCTGGGCGGCCACCGACGCCAGGAACGCCCCGACGTGCGGGGCCGCGTCTTTGACCGTGGCCACCAGCGAGACCTTCATCGAGGCTCCCAGTCCCGATCCCCGTAGAAGGCCGCTGCCACCTCGGCGGTGCCTTCTCGAACCCGGTCCCGCTCCTCGGGCGTGAGCCGGTCGCGCCAGGTCCACCGGGAGGCCCGGCTGTCCCGCCGGACTGTCCGATGCAGGTACGGCGGCACCTCGGCCCGACCCGTGCTCGAACGGACCACGATCCGCTCGGCGACCCGGTCCCATTCGAGGTCGAGGCGCTCGTAGAGATCGTGGAACCCTTTCACGGGCTCCTCCGCCAGGTCCTCGTGCCTGACGAACAGCCATCCGGGATGCCGGTCGCGGTACCCCAGGATCACGTGGTGGATCACGTTCCACAGCAGGATGGCCTCCTCGAGGAGGCCCTGCCGCGCCGGGTCGAACGAGCGGACCGCGTCCGCGTACGGCCCGGCGAGGTCGCGGAGGAACGTCGGCTGGTCGGCCCAGTTCCGGAAGTCGAACCGGGGCCAGTCAAGCCGCACGAGGCTGCCGGCGAAGGCGGCGGGGTGCCGGATCAGCACGACCACCTCGAACCCGAACCGTTCCGCCAGCCACTCGGCCGACATCAGCGCGATCGGGTCCTTCACCAAGGGCCGGGCCCGCCGCAGGCGGTTCCACATGGCCCAGGGGGCCTCATCGAGCAGCTGGAACGCCTGCCGGGCGGACCGGATCCGCACGAGGCTCTCCGCGGGGTACCGGAAGGCCAGCACGTCCTCGACCAGCCGGACGTACCCGTGCTCGTTCGCGCCGGACACGTGGAGGTACCAGTGGGGGATCGGTCGCCGGCTCCAGCCCGGCCATCGTCGGGGGCTGAACGGCTCGTGCACGTAGCCCACCCCCCGGGGCCACGGCCAGCATCCGCCCCGCCCCAGGTGGTCCCGGATCGGTGCGAGCCGGTCACGAGGATGGGGGCGGCCACGTCAGCAATCTTAGCGGGGGCCTCGCCCATGCTCGCTGGCTCGAACGAGCGTTCGGGCCCCGTGAGGGGAAGATGCTTGCAGAAGACGCCCGGAACCCCCACGATTGAGCGTGAAGGGCCGCTGGGAGCGGCCCTGAAGCGTGTCCGGGCCGAAGAAGGGAGGTGACGGATGGCTCAGTACGAGGGGTACTGCGTGAAGGACAAGAAGAAGGTCCAGTTCGAAGGCGAGGTCGTCACGCTCAAGAACGGCCGAAGGGCGGCCAAGGGCAAGTGCCCGAGCTGCGGGACGACCGTGATGCGGATCCTCGGCAAGAACGACTAGCCGGCTTCGTTGAACGCGACCTGGACCCGGTAGAGGAGCTCGGTCTTCTCGAGCTCGCCCCGTCGGCGCTCCTCGAGCTCCTCCGGGGTCCGCTCCAACGTCCACGCCACCGCCTCGACGAGGTGGGCGGGGTCGAAGGGTTTCGTGACGTACTCGTCGGCGCCCATGCGCCATCCGTGCAGGATGTCCCGCTCGGAGGCGCGGGCCGTGAGGACCAGGACCTTGGTCCGACGGCGGATCCCCCACCGCTCCATCTGCCGGAGCACCTGCCAGCCGGAGACCCGCCCGAGCATCAGGTCGAGCACGATCAGGTCGAAGGCCTGCTCGGAGAGCCGCTCCAGGGCCTCGGACCCCGACCCGGCGCTCTCGGTGTCGTGGGCCTCCCCGCCGAGGACCACCTGAACCAGGTTGCGAACGTGCGGATCGTCCTCCACTACCAGGATCCGAGCCATGGTCGTAGCATCGGACGGCCTACGGTGCGGGTTTAGCGCCTCGGGCCGAAGGGTCCCCCGATCGGGGGTGGGGCGTCCCCGAACAGCCTATCCCGGCTGGCCGGTCTGCCGGAGGAGGTCCTCGGGGGCCCACATGGTGAGCCGGCCGTGACCGGCCGCCATGTCGGCCACCATGGTGCGCTCGAACACGCCGCGCACCGCCGCGTGCACCTCGTTCCACAGGCCCTGGACGCCGCAGCGTCCGTCCTGGAAGCACGTGTGGTCGTGCTCGTCGAGGCAGTACATCGGGTAGAGGGTCCCCTCCATGGCGTCCACGACGTCGGCGACCGCGATCTCCCCCGCGGGCCGGGCCAGCCGACAGCCGCCGCCGGCGCCTCGGAACGACTCGACCAGGCCGGCCTTGTGGAGCGTGGAGAGCTGTTGCTCGAGAAACCGAAGCGGGATGCCCTGCCGCTCGGCGATCTCCCGGGCCGGGATCAGGCCGGCGTCCTCGCGGAGGGCGAGCTCAACCATCGCGCGGAGGGCGTACTCGGTCTTCTGGGACACTTGGAACATCGGCCTGGTCTCCTGAGCGTAGGGTCGCGCCCGACCCCCTGTCAATGGGTTGCCGGAATCATACCCTGGGGATAGGATTTCCGTCTCGCCGGAGAAGGGAGCACGTGTCGGGAACGATGGTCGATCCGCGGCAGCCCCGGTTGGGTCAGGGGATCACCGGGATCGTGGCCCTGGCCGGATTCCTGTTGAACGTCCCATTCGTACTGCCGGTCCTGGCGGCGATCCTGGGTGCGGCGTCCCTCCTGGGGCCGCGGGCGAACGCTTATGCATGGCTGTTCCGGTGGGTCCGCCGGGTCGGCGTGCTGGGGCCGCCCCGCGAGCTCGAGGAGGCCGGGCCCCCACGGTTCGCCAACACGATCGGGTTCGTGGTCCTCACGGCCGCCGCGGTGGCCTGGTACGCCTTCGAGCTCACCTGGCTGACCTGGGGGCTGACGCTCCTGGTCTCGGCCCTGGCCCTCCTGGCCGCCACAACCGGCCTGTGCGTGGGGTGCGAGCTGTACGTATGGGGGCGCCGGATCGCCACTGGTGGACGGGTCCGGGGTCGGATGGTCAGACCGGCGGAACGGGCGACCGGATGATCCGGGCCGCCCTGGCCGCTTCGGTGCTCCTGGGCGTCTACGGCGCCTGGCTCCTGTGGCGCCGGCCGCCCCGACGGTTGGCCCGGGCCGACCTCGCGGGGCTAGGGATCCGTGAGCCGGCCATCGTGCAGTTCACTACGGCCTCGTGCGCCCCCTGCCGCGCCGCCGCACCGCACCTCGAGGCAGCCGCCGGCCGGGCCGGGGTGCCCTACCGGCAGATCGATGTCGGGGAGCGCCCCGACGTGGCCGGCCGGTTGGGCATCCGAACGGTTCCGACCGTGGCGCTCACCGGTACGGGAGGTCGGGTGGTGCGGGTCTGGGTCGGGGTCCCCGACCGGGCCGAGCTTGTGGACGCGGCCCGAGCCGACCGCGCGCCCGCCTGAGCGCTTCGGCGTATCATCCAGCCCGCTTTGCACCCGGCCCCGACGGACTGGTTCGCCCGGCGGACCTATCACCATCGAGGGTACGAGCCGTCCGCCCTGGCCGAGGCGAAGCGCCAGGCGGCCCTGACGGTCTCGGTGTGCATCCCGACCCTGAACGAGGAGTCAACCGTGGGCGCCATCGTCCGAACGATCCGCGCCGAGCTGATGGAGCGGGTGACGCTCGTGGACGA
>DASQWG010000026.1:0-2771 GCA_035640375.1 Actinomycetota bacterium | reverse complement strand
GGAGGACTACCAGACCTGGAGCGGGAAGCTCCCCGGGTGGGAGGACCTGCGGGCAGCCGTGGCCCTGCCGCTCCGCGCCGGTGGTGACATCGTCGGCGCCCTGGGGCTGGTGCGGCTCGAGGAGGGGAGGGTGTTCACCGTCGAGGAGATCGATCTGCTCTCCCGGTTCGGCCGGCTGGCGTCCGTGGCCCTCGACAACGCCAGGTTGTACTCGGCCGCGCAGCAAGAGCTGCGGGAGCGCCGCCGTGCGGAGAAGGAGCTCGAGCGGTCGGCCGAGGAGCTCCGCCAGGCCAACGAGGAGCTCCGCCAGGCCGATGAGGTCAAGAGCAACTTCGTTGCGGTCGCTTCCCACGAGCTCCGGACACCGCTCACCTCCGTGCTGGGGTTCGCCTCCACCCTCCTCACGCACTGGGAGCGCATCCCCGACGACGAGCGGCGCCAGCAGGTAGCCATGATCGAGAGCCAGGCCCGCCGGCTGGCCCAGATGGCCGAGGAGCTGCTCACGATGTCGAAGCTCGAGGCCGGGGCGCTGGACGTGAACGCGGAGCCGCTCGACGTGCGGGAGGCCGTGGAGCAGGCCCTCGACTCCTTCGCCGACCACGCCGGCGACATCGAGCTCTCCGACGAGCGCGGTCTCCGGGCCGTCGCCGACCGCCATCACGTGCAGCACATCGTGACGAACTTCGTGGCCAACGCGCTGAAATACGGACGGCCCCCGGTCCGGATCACGGCCCGGAAGCAAGACGAGTGGGTGGAGATCCTGGTGACCGACCAGGGACCCGGCGTCCCACCACACTTCGTCCCCCGGCTGTTCGACAAGTTCGCCCAGGCACAGAGCAGCCAGGGCGGAACCGGGCTGGGGCTCTCGATCGTCCGCGGGCTGGCTCGAGCGCAGGGTGGTGAGGCCTGGTACGAGCCGGCGGAGCCGCACGGCGCCGCCTTCGGCCTCCGCCTGCCCAAGGCCTGAGTCGCGGCTTCTTTGACGCCCTCGGCCCCCCCGGGCAAGATGGCGACGTGGCTGCGAGCCTCCTGCTGTCGACGGCTCCCTTCTACCGGCTCCCGCT
This sequence comes from Actinomycetota bacterium, assembly GCA_035640375.1. Lineage (GTDB taxonomy): Bacteria > Actinomycetota > UBA4738 > UBA4738 > CALAEC01 > CALAEC01. The sequence continues at coordinate 1,707 of DASQWG010000026.1, read as the reverse complement.
CCGAGACGCGTTCCGCCACGCCCGGGAGGCAGGGTTCGGGGCCGTCGAGGTCATGGTCACCTCCGACCCCGCCACCCAGGACGCCCGGACGATCGTTGAGCTGGCGGAGGACTTCGGCCTCTCCGTGGGGGCCCTGCACGCCCCCTTCCTGCTGCTGACCCGACGGGTGTGGGGCACCGACCCGATCGGCAAGATCTACCGCTCCACCCAGGTGGCGGAGCAGGCCGGGATCCCGCTGGTGGTCGTCCACCCCCCGTACAAGTGGCAGGTCCGCTACCGCCGGTGGGTCGAGCAGCGCCTGACGGAGTACGCCGGCCGGGCCGGGATCACGATCGGCGTCGAGAACATGTTCCCGGTGCGGATCCGAGGGGACCGCGGCCTGCGGTTCCACGCCGGCCAGGACCTCGAGGACCTGGACCGGTACACCCACCTCGTCCTGGACACCAGCCACCTGGCCGTCTCCGGCTACGACGTCCTCGAGACCTATCGACGCTTCCGGGCGAAGGTGCTTCACTTCCACCTGTCGAACAACGCCGGGAAGGGGTGGGACTCCCACCTTCCCGTCGACGAGGGGGTGCTGGCACTGGACACGTTGCTCGACGAGGTGGCCCGCGACGGCTTCGCCGGGAGCATCTCGCTGGAGCTCGACCTTCGGACGCACCTCGGGGACGACGGAGCGATCAAGGAGGTGCTGGTGCGGAACCGGGAGTTCTGTGATCGTCGCCTCGCGGCCAAGACATGAGCATCCGTCTATACATCGCGGAGGACACCGACCACGTCCGGACGATGCTGGTGGACATCCTCGGCCTCCACGGGTTCGAGATCGTGGGAGCCGCCGGCACCGGCGAGCAGGCCGTCGAGGAGGTCGACGGCGCGGATCCCGACGTGGTGGTCATGGACCTGAAGCTTCCGGGCATGGACGGCCTGGAGACGGCCAAGCGGATCCGCGTCCTCCGGCCGGCCCAGCAGGTCATCCTGTACTCGGCCTACGTCGACGCGGAGGTGGAGCGAAAGGCCAGGGAGGCCGGCGTGGCCGTGTGCGTCCCGAAGCTGTCCGGCGTGGAGGCCCTGGCCCGGGAGATCAGCGCGGTGGCGGTCGATCTCGGCCGCTGACCGATGCGACGGTGGACGCTGGTGACGCTGATCGTCCTGATGGCACTGCTCGCGGTGGTTGCCGTGTACCAGATCCAGCTGGCGGGTCGGCGCGGGCAGCTGGAGCGGGACCAGCAGCCGACGCCGACGCCGACGGGCTAGCCGCGGCCGATTCCGCCGAGATGCGTGTCCCGGAACCCGCTCGTGCGCTTCAGCCCGTACCCGAGCAGCCGATCCATGCCGATGTGGGCGAACCACACCAGGGCCACGGAGATCGCGGCCGCCGACTCGGCCACGATCCCGATCACGGCGAGGGCAGCCGGTCCGACCGTCGTGTGCAGGGCGTTGTAGGTGATCGCTCCCGTCCGTGGCCCACGCAGGTAGCCGAGTATGCCGACGTCCGGCACCAGCAGGAGGAGGACGAACAGCAGCCACCCGCCGTCCTCTCGGACGTACAGGAACACCGCCAGCGACAGGATCACCGCACCCTCCAGCCGGAGGATCGCCGTGGGCAGGTCGCCGGGCCGAGCCATCCCTACAGGAACACGCTGCGTCGGTGCAGCAGGTTCCGGTACAGGGTCTGCTGGATCTCGTCCCGGACCCGGTCGGTGAGCT
>DASQWG010000025.1:0-7893 GCA_035640375.1 Actinomycetota bacterium | reverse complement strand
GAGGCGGTCGGGGGGAGGCTGGAAGTGCGCTCCGCCCCCGGAGAGGGGACGACTGTGGTGGGCCGGATCTCGGTCCCGGATTAGGCTCCCCCGGCGCCGTCGACGCCCTCTTGAGCCTCGCGCAGCCGCTCCACCACACCTTCCAGGATGGCCACGGCCACACTCGGATTCTTGATCAGGAACGGCCTGAAGTACATCGTCTCGAACACCAAGCACTCCACCGGCTCGAGCGCGGTGACCGTGGCCGACCGGGGCTTCCGGCCCAGGAGCGCCATCTCGCCGAAGAAGTCCCCGGCCCCAAGCTCGTGGGTCCTCCCGCCGGCTTCCACCGTGGCCCGGCCCGAGAGGATGACGAACATGGCCTGGCCCTCGCTGCCCTCGGCCACGATCGGGTCACCCGCCCCGAACGAGCGGCGCTCGCCGATGCGGGCCACCCGTTCGAGGTCCTCGGGCGTGAGGTCCTCGAAGAAGGGGATCCTCCTGAGATGGTCGTGCTCGCCGGGCTGGTCCATCAGGCCTGGCCCGTGCCCGTCCTGGCCCAGGCCTCGGCCAAGCGGTCCGGCTCGAACTCGGACTTCGGGATGTACCCGGCCGCTCCGGCCTCGGCGGCCCGCGGTGCGTACTCGTCCGCCTCGTAGGTCGACACCATCAACACCACCACGCGACCGTCGGACTCTCGCAGGATCCTTCGGGTCGCCTCGAGCCCGTCGATCCCCGGGAGGTTGACGTCCATCAGCACGAGGTCGGGGTTCACCTCCCGGGCTCGCTCGACGGCATCCTCGCCGGTCTCGGCCTCACCGGCAAGCTCGAAGCCCTCGGTCAGCTCGACCACCGCCCGGGCCGCCTCCCGGAAGGGCGCCTGATCGTCGACGATCAACACTCGCACCGACATCGCGGGTCCACCCTCTCACGGGGGCGCATCTCGGGGAAGGATGCCTCCACCACCGCGGTCGGGCGAGCCAGCCCCACCTGGAGGCCCTACTTGTGGGCCTCCTCCTTCTCCTTCTTCGCCTCGGCGATGACCTTCTCGGCGAGATGCGCGGGGACGTCTTCGTAGTGGGAGAACCGCATCGTGAAGGCACCGCGGCCTCCCGTGATCGAACGGAGGTCGATCGAGTACCGGGTCATCTCCGCCTGGGGCACCTGCGCCCGGATCTTGGCCTTGCCGGCCCCGGTCGGCTCCATCCCGAGCACCTTCCCCCGCTTCGCGTTGAGGTCGCCGATCACGTCGCCGGTGAGCGAGTCGGGGACGGTCACCTCGACGTCGACGATCGGCTCCAGCAGCACGACGCCGGCCTTCTCCGCGGCGTCCCGCAGCGCCAGCGAGCCGGCGATCTGGAAGGCCATGTCGGATGAGTCCACGCTGTGGAACTTGCCATCGAACAGCGTGATCCGAAGGTCCACCATCTGGTGGCCGGTCACGCCCGTCTCCATCGCTTTCACCACGCCCTTCTCCACCGAGGGGATGAATTGGCTGGGGATCACCCCGCCGGTGATCTTGTTGACGAACTCGAAGCCGGCGCCGCGCTCGAGCGGTTCCACCTCGATGTGGGCGATGCCGTACTGGCCGTGCCCGCCGCTCTGCTTGACGTGCCGGCCCAGCGCCTGAACCTTCTGGCGCAGCGTCTCCTTGTAGGGGACCCGGGCGGGATGGGTGACGACCTCGACGCCGAACTTGCGGGCCATCCGCTCGGTCATCACGTCGAGGTGGGTCTCACCCATGCCGTACAGCACCGTCTCGTTCGTCTCCTGGCTGCGCTGGACGCGGAACGTCGGGTCCTCCTCCTGGAGCCTGGCGAAGGCGCTGGAGAGCTTGTCCTCGTCGCCCTGGGTCTTCGGCTCGACGGCCACGGCGTGGAGCGGCTCGGGGAGCTCCAGGGCCGGCAGCGTGGCCGTGGATCCCTTGTCGCCGAGGGTGTCACCGGTGTGGGTCTCCGACAGCTTCGCAACCGCGCCGATGTCGCCGGCCGGGACCTCGGACACGGTCTCGTGCTCCTTGCCGCGCATCGTGAACAGCTGGCCGACTCGTTCATCCTTGCCCTGGGTGGTGTTCCGCACGGTGGAGTCCGGACGCATCCGGCCCGACAGCATCCGGAACAGATTGATCCGGCCGACGTATGGATCGGAGATCGTCTTGAACACGAACGCGGTCAGCGGGCCTTCGGGGTCGGTGGTTCGCTCTTCCTCCTCGCCGTCCTTGGTCATGACCTTCACCGGCGGGCGGTCGGCGGGGGAGGGGAACGCGTCGACGATCAGGTCGGCCAGGCGGTCGACCCCGATCCCCTTGGACGCCGAGCCGAGGAGGACCGGGGCCAGCTTGGCCTCCACGAGCCCGGCCTTCACGCCACGCACGATCTCGTCCTCACCCAGCTCGCCGGCCTCGAGGTACTTCTCGAGCAGGGCGTCGTCGGCCTCGGCCACGGCCTCGGTCAGCTTCTCTCGGTAGGGGTCGGCCTTGCCGGCGATGTCGTCCGGCCACTGGCCCTCCTCGCCCTTCGGTCCCGAGGGATACCGGGATGCCCGGCGCGACAGGAGATCCGCAACCCCCTCGAAGTCGTGCTCCTCGCCGATCGGGTACTGCAGCGGGGCGGCCTGTGTGCCGAACGATCGCACCAGGTCGTCGAGGGTCCGCTCGAACGAGGCCCGCTCGCGGTCGAGCTTGTTGATGAAGAACGCGCGCGGGAGTCCGTGCTCGACGGCCAGCTCCCACACGACCTCGTGCTGGACCTCGACCCCGTCAACGGCCGAGACGACGAACAGGCAGGCGTCCACGGCCCGGAGGGCCGCCCGGACGTCACCGATGAAGTCGGCGTATCCGGGCGCGTCCAGGACGTTGAGCTTCACCCCGCGCCACTCGAACGGGGTCATCGCCAGCGACACGCTGATCTGGCGCTTGGTCTCCTCTGGCTCGAAGTCGCTGGTGGTGTTGCCGTCCTCGACCGTGCCCATACGGGTGACGGCGCCGCCCAGGAGGAGCAGGGCCTCGGCGAGCGTGGTCTTCCCCGATCCGCCGTGCCCGACGAGGAGGACGTTTCGGATGCTGCTGGTGTCGTAGGTCTTCACGCTGGCTCCCGGCTCGGTGGATGAGCCCCGATTCTAGCGCGGGCGCCTCGAGCCTCCGGTGGCCGCGGGGCCCCTGCTAGGCTCGGTGGCCCATGGAACGCGGCGACCGGCCCGCGGTGGGTGTAGCCCTGCTGGCGGCGATCCTCCTCGGGGCCGGCCTCGCCGCTGCGGCGGTGCTGACGGGGCGATGGCCCGTCGCCGCGCTGGCCACCGCGGTGGCCGCGGCCGCGGTCACGGTCACCGGCCGTCGGGCGAAGTACACCGAGGACCATCGGCTCACGTTCGCGGACGCCGCCGCGGAGCGGACCGGCGACGCCGTGGTCCTGGCGGCCGTGGCCTGGGCCACGATCGAGGAGCCGGCCGTCTCGGCCGGCGCCCTGACGGCCCTGGTCCTCGGCTACCTGGCCACCTACATGCGAGCCAAGGCCACCGGGCTCGGGTTCGCGGTGGAGGAGTCTCTGATCGCCCGGGGGACGCGGATCGGGCTGGTCGTCGTGGGGCTCGCCTGGCGAGACGCCCTGGGGCCCGCGCTGTGGGCGGCGTGCGCCGTCTCGCTGTTCTCGGTGCTGCGAGAGGCCATCGAGGTGGGGCGCCAGCGGGAGCCGGCGTGACGGAGGGGGAGCGGCCATCCGAGCGCCTCTCCTACGTGGCGTTCGCCGCCGCCGAACGAGCGGCCATGGTCCTCCCCGAGTTCGTGGGTCGCCGCCTCTTCGACCTGGCCGGGCTGGCGGCCTTCCATCTCGCCTCGCGACCCCGGGAGGTGGCGGCCGGCAACCTCCGCCGGGTGCTCGGGCGGCCCGCCGGCTCGCCGGTGGTTCGGGCCGCCACCAAGGACGCGTTCCGATCGTACGCACGGTACTGGTACGACACGTTCCGTATCCGGGTGATGCCGGACCAGGACTTCCTGCCGCGGGTGCGGTTCGAGGGGATGGAGCACATCGACCGGGCGCTCCGGGACGGTCGGGGTGCCGTGCTGGCCCTCCCGCACCTGGGGAACTGGGACGTGGCCGGACACTACGTGGCGAGCGTCGGGAAGCCGCTGACGGCCGTGGCCGAGCTACTCCGCCCCGAGCGAGTGTTTCGGCTGTTCCTCGACCACCGGCGGGCCCTCGGCATGGGGATCGTCCCCCTCCTGGACGACCGCGGCGTGGCCGACGAGCTGGTGCGGTTGATCGGCGAGAACGAGCTGATCGCACTGGTGGCCGATCGGGACCTGAAGGGTCGCGGGGTCGACGTCGAGATGTTCGGCGAGACCAGGAAGATGCCTCCGGGCCCCGCGATGCTGTCCTTGTTCACGGGCTCGCCGCTGCTGCCGGCGGCCTGCTACGACCTCGAGGGAGGCTGGCGGGTCGACATCGGCGAGCCGCTGGAGGTCGAGCGGTCCGGATCGATGCGCGCCGACGTCACCGCGCTGACCCGACTGCTGGCCAAGCGATTCGAACGGTCGATCTCGGCCGCGCCGACCCAGTGGCACATGTTCCAACCGGCTTGGGGGTCGCCCGGGCCGGGGGAGCGGGAGGCCGGCCCGGCGGCCGCCGCGGGCGCGGCCTCGCCATGAGGATCGCCCTGGCGTGCCCCTACGCCTGGGACGCGCCGGGAGGCGTGCAGACGCACGTTCGGCAGCTGGCCGTGCGCCTGCGAGGGCTCGGGCACGAGGTGCTGGTGGTGGCGCCGTCGTCCACCCGCCCGGCAGAGCCGTTCGTCCGCTCGGTGGGGCGTCCGATCCGGATCCCGTACAACGAGTCGGTGGCGCCGGTGGCCCCCACGCTTGGCGCCCGAAGCCGCGTACGGGCCGCTCTGGCCGCGTTCCGCCCCGACGTCGTGCACGCCCACGAGCCGCTGGCTCCGGGCGTCGGCATGTTCGCCGTCCGGGCCACCCAACGGCCGGTGGTGGGGACCTTCCACGCGTTCGCCCAGCGGTCGCTCCTGTTCTCCGCGGCCGGGCCGATGCTCCGTCCGCTGTGGCGGCGCCTCGACGCCCGCATCGCGGTCTCCGGGGCGGCCGCGGCATTCGTGCGGAGGCGGCTGGGTCAGGACGGGATCCGAGTCATCCCCAACGGCGTCGAGGTCGACCAGTTCCTCGGCGCGCGGCCGGCGGACCTTCCCGAGGGCCGGCGGATCCTCTTCGTCAACCGGCTCGACCGGCGCAAGGGGTTCCCGGTCATGGTCGAGGCCTTCCTGCGCCTGGCGGAGCGGCGGCCCGACGCGATCCTGGTGGTGGCGGGGGACGGCCGGGACCGGAGCGCGGTCTCGGATCTGCCGACCCCGCTGCGTGCGCGTGTGGTGATGCTGGGCTCGGTTCCGCACGCCAACCTTCCCCCGTACCACGCGGCCTGCGAGGTGTTCTGCGCCCCGGCCACCGGCCGCGAATCGTTCGGCATCGTGCTCGTCGAGGCCATGGCCGCCGGCCTCCCGGTCGTGGCCACGGACATCCCCGGGTACCGCGAGGTGGTCCGCGACGGGGTCGAGGGCCTCCTGGTCCCGGCGAGTGACCCGGCCGCCGTGGCAGGGGCCCTGGACCGGATCCTGGGCGACACCGATCTGGCCCAGGCGCTCGGGGCGGCGGGGCGGGAGCGGGCCCGTCGGTACTCGTGGGACGCGGTGGCGGTCGAGGTGGAAGCGGTGTACCGGGAGGTGGCCGGCTAGCGTCGCCGGCACGACGCGCACAGGCCGTACACGTCGGCCCGGTGGCCGGTGACGGCGAAGCCGCGACGGCGACCCACCGCCGATGCCCAGTCCTCGACCTCGCACGAGGGGATCGTCGCGACCTGGCCGCACCGCTCGCAGATCAGATGGTGGTGATGGTCGACCTCGCACAACTTGTAGGCGACCTCGCCCTCGCCGGCGGGGAACGTCTCGGCGGTGCCGGCGTCCGCGAGCGCCCGCAGCGTCCGGTACACCGTGGCCAGCCCGGGGCCGCCGCGGCCGCGGATCTCCTCGTGGAGCGTCTGGGCCGTGACGGGCCGCCGCTTCCCCTCCAGGGCCCGGATGATGGCCACCCGCTGGGGCGTGGCCCGGAGGCCGGAGACGGCGGCCAGCGCGGCGGCCTCGGTCACGCCGTCCTCCTGGGCCGGTGGCCCACGGCCGTCCGCCGGCCGATGAGCGCGAACCCCACGAACGCGGCGATCGCCGTGAGCACGATCGTCCCCCCGGGGACCAGGTTCCCGTGCCACGCCGCCACCAGCAGGCCGGCCCAGGTCGAACCCGCGCCGACGGCGACGGCCCAGCCCAGCGTGGCCCGGAACGAGTGCGCAACCTTCGAGCCGGCCGCCACGGGGACCACCATCAGCGCGGCCACCAGGAGGAGGCCCACCACCCGCATGCCGCCGACCACCAGGAGGGCCGTCAAGGCGACCAGCGAGAGGTTCAAAGCGTCGACCGGAAGGCCCCCGGCCCGGGCGGTCTCCTCGTCGAGGGCCACGGCCAGCAGCGGCCGATAGAGGAGGAGAACCGCGGCCACCACGACCCCGCCGAGCAGGAGGATCACCGCTACGTCGGCCCAGGACAGGGCGAACAGCGTTCCGAACAGCACCCCGAGGACGGAGGTGTCGAACCGTCCGGCCAGGCTGAGGCCGACGGCGCCGGCGGCGATCCCGAGGTAGAACACCAGCGCCAGCGACAGGTCGCCCGTGAGTCGCCCGCGCACCCGGAGGGCCTCGAGGAGCACGGCGCCGAGGAGCGCCACCACCAGCGCCCCTACCAGGCCCGTGACCCCCACCAGGACCCCGATGGCCACCCCGGCGAGGGCCAGGTGACCGATGCCGTCGCCGACCAGCGAGAGCCGCCGCTGCACCAGGAATGCGCCCACCACCGGCGCGACCAGACCGACGACCGTGGCTGCCACCAGGGCCCGCCGTCCGAAGTCCGCGGTGAACAGGACGTCGATCACGGGCCGGCCTCCTCCAGCGCGTGGAACTCGTCGTGACGGACGTCGCGGACCCGACCGTCCTCCATGAAGAGGATCCGGTCGCACACGTCGTGGAAGTCGTCGGGATCGTGGGAGACCACCACCACGGCCGCGCCGGCATCGGCCCGGCGGCGGAGCTCGTCCACCAGCCGGGGCCGGAAGGCCCGGTCGATCCCCGTGGTCGGCTCGTCGAGGATCAGGACGGGACGTTCGCCGACCAGCGCCCGGGCGATCACTGCGCGCTGCTGCTGGCCGCCAGACAGCTCGAAGACGCACTCCGCGCCGAGCTCCGTCAGCCCCACGGCCGAGAGCGCGGCGTCGACGTCGCCGTCGCCGCCTCGACGGCTCCACCCGGACACCAGCCCGGACGCCACGACCTCGGTGACCGAGACCGGCAGGACCATCCGTCCGGGGGACCCCTGGGGGGCGTACCCGATCGACCGGCGGGTCGCCGGATCCGATGCCGGGAGCCCCAGGACCAGCACGGATCCCTGGTCGGGGGAGAGGAGGCCCACGACCAGGCGGATCAGCGTGGACTTGCCCGACCCGTTGGGACCGGTGAGCACCACAAGCTGGCCGGGATCGACTCGGACATCGAGGCCGTCCAGGACCGGCACGCCGCCGTAGCCGAAGCGCAGCCCCCGACCCTCGATCGCCGGCGTCATCCGCAGTCCAACCCTCGGCGGAGAGATCGGAGGTTGTCCTCCATCACCGAGAGATAGTCCCCCGACGGCGGCTCGGACTCCAGCGTCCCCAGGGGAAGGGCGGGGACCCCGAAGTCCGAGGCAACCGACTCGGCGATCCTTCGGGCCTCGCCGCCGGCCTCGTAGAAGACGGCTCCGGCCGCCCCGTCCTCGAGGACGGCTCCTGCCTGGCCGAGCCGTTCGACCGTCGGCTCGGCCTCGGGAGAGAGCCCCGTGAGC
>DASQWG010000024.1:0-5365 GCA_035640375.1 Actinomycetota bacterium | reverse complement strand
GATCGGCGATCAGCTCGATCCCGGAGATCCTCCCCTCGGCGATCGTGAAGGTGAAGACCACCTGGGGAACGCCCTGAACGGTCCAGACCAATCCCGCGACCCCGTCGACCAGGGCCGGCCGGGCCGCCCGGGCCCGTCCCGAGAGCGTCTCGGCCACCGCCGCCGCCCCCCGGACCTCACTCGCCGCGCCCATCCGCACCGCCGCGGCATCCGCACGGAGCACGACATCGGGATCGAGAAGGGCCAGGAGCTCCTCGAAGTCGCCGCCCCGCGAGGCGGCCAGGAACGCGTCGACGACAGCTCGCTGACGAGCCCGATCGACCTCGCGGGGCCCGGCCCCGAGCACCCGGCGGCGAGCCCGGCTCGCCAGCTGGCGGGCGGCGGCGGGGGACCGACCCACGATCGTGGCGATCTCCTCGAACGGCACGTCGAACAGGTCGTGCAGCACGAACGCCAGACGCTCGCCGGGCGTCAGGGTGTCGAGGACGGCCATGAGCGCGGGACCCACCGCGTCGGCCACCATGGACTGTTCCTCAGGGTCCTCGCCGTCCTCGAGGTCGGTGGCTCGCTCGTGGTCGTCCAGTGGGCCCTCCCGCCGGGACGCTCGTGCCCGCAGCATGTCCAGACACACCCGCCCGACCACCGTGGTCAGCCAGCCGCCGAGGTTCTCGATGCCGTCGTCCCCGGCCCGGCTCAGCCGGAGCCAGGCTTCCTGGACCGCGTCCTCGGCCTCGCTCGGTGACCCCAGCATCCGGTGGGCCACCGCTCGCAGGCGGTCTCGGTGCTCCTCGAAGCGCTCGGCCAGCCAGTCGTTCATCGATCACCCCTCGGGTTCGTCATCGGAACGACGGAGGGGACCGGTCCGATGTGACGATCAGGGCCCGCCGGAGGTTCACCGGCTGGGGACCTCTTGGAGGATCCACGTGTTGCCGTCGGGATCGCTGAAGTCGGCGAACGAGTTGTAGTCGCGGTGCTCGGGGTCGGGACCCGGCTGCCAGCCTTCCGGCCCCATGTGGCGGATCTCGCTGACCTCGACGCCGCGCCCCACCATCTCCTCGCGGGCCGATTCGATGTCCCCGACCACGAGGTGCGTCCCCCGATAGGACCCCGGGGTCGCGTCCGTGATGCCGATCCCGATCGTGATCGAGCACGCCGAGCCGGGCGGCGTCATCTGCACGACCCGGAACTCCTCGTTGGGCTGGTGGTCGACGTCCAGGTGGAAGCCGACCTTCTCGGTGTAGAAGGCCTTGGCCCGGTCCACGTCCGAGACCGGGATCAGCACCAGCTCGAGCCGGTAGTCCATGACGTCATCTCCTTCCGGTCACCGCCGTCGGGGGAACGACCGAGCCCGCGTCCGAGACTCATCGCCGCGCCCTACCCGGGAACCGCGCCGCAGGTCAGCCGAGCGCGGCACCGAGCAGCAGTGCGAGCAGCCTTGCCCTCATGACCGCTGGTTCGGCAGCGATCCACAGCGGGGTGAGGTTAGCGGTTTGGCGTCGGGGTACGGCCGTACGTCATCATGGGTCCGTGACCGAGCGAGCCATCCGGATCTACGAGCACGGAGGCCCGGAGGTGCTTCGGCTCGAGGAGATCGAGGTCCCGGAGCCTGGGCCCGACGAAGTCCGGGTGCGCCATTCGGCGATCGGGGTGAACTTCCGCGACACCTACGACCGCACCGGCCTGTACCCCCTGAAGCTCCCCGCGGCGCTCGGTGTTGAGGTGGCCGGGGTCGTGGACGAGGTTGGCGACGGGGTGACCGACCTCGGGGAGGGCGACCGCGTGGCGTACTGCGGCGACCCCATCGGGGCCTACGCCACCGCCGGCATCTACCCCGCGAACCGGCTGGTGAGGGTGCCCGACGGGGTCGGCGACGAGGACGCCGCGGGGCTGCTGCTCAAGGGCCTGACCGTCTGGTACCTCTTCCGGCGGATCAGGGATCTGCGGCCGCGGGAGACGATCCTGTTCCACGCGGCCGCCGGGGGGGTCGGCCTGATCGCGTGCCAGTGGGCCCGGCATCTGGGGGCTCGGCTGATCGGCACGGCGGGCAGTCCGGAGAAGGCGCACACGGCCCGGGCGCACGGCGCCGCCGAGGTGATCCTGTATCGGGAGGAGGACGTCCCCACCCGGGTCCGCGAGCTCACCGACGGCGCCGGCGTGCCGGTCGTCTACGACTCGGTGGGGAAGGACACCTGGATCGCCTCGCTCGACTGTTTGTCCCCGCGGGGCCTGATGGTGTCCTTCGGGAACTCCTCGGGTCCAGTGGAGGGCGTGCGACTACTCGACCTGACGTCCCGGGGGTCGCTGTTCGTCACCCGACCGACCCTGGCCCACTACACGGCCACGACCGAAGAGCTCCGGGCCGGCGCCGCGGAGCTGTTCGACCTGGTTGAGGCGGGAACGATCCGGGCCACGATCGGCCAGCGGTTCCCGCTCGCCGATGCTGCGGAGGCGCACCGAGCGCTGGAGGCCAGGGCCACCACCGGCTCCACGATCCTGACACCCTGACGAGCGGCTATCCTGGCCACTCCATGTGCGCCGCGGTGGGCGATTGGCTTCGAGTCCTCGACGGCTTCTTCCCGCCCGCACTCGCCGAGCCCTGGGACAACGTGGGGCTGCAGGTCGGCGACCGCGCGTGGGAGGCGAACCGCGTGCTGGTGGCCCTGGATCCCACCCTCGAGGTGATCGACGAGGCCATCGCGTCTGGCTGCGACCTGCTGGTCACTCACCACCCGCTGCTGTTTCACCCACTGGAGCGGCTGGACCTCGGCGGGCCTGAGGGGCGGTCGATCGCCCGCGCGGTTGGCGGGCGGCTCGCGGTGGTGGCGTGCCACACCAACGCCGACGCGGCCATGCCGGGAGTCAGCGACGCCCTGGCCGAGACCCTGGATCTGCGGGTCACGGGGGTGCTCCGCGCCTCGGCGGTGGAGGAGCGGGTCAAGCTGGTCACGTTCGTGCCCACGGATGCCACGGCCAAGGTGCTCGATGCCCTGGCCCTGGCCGGGGCCGGGGTGATCGGCGAGTACACACACTCTTCATTCCGGGTGCGGGGCAGCGGCACGTTCCTCCCCTCGAGCCGGGCGAACCCCACCGTGGGCGAGCGAGGGGAGCTGAACGAGGTCGAGGAGGACCGGCTCGAGATGGTCCTCCCAGCGGCCCGGCTGGCGCCCGTGGTCCAGTCACTCCGGACGGCACACCCGTACGAGGAGGTCGCTTACGACGTGTATCCGTTGGTGTCCACCGACGGGCTGGGCCTGGGTCGGGTGACCGAGCCCCCCGAGGACATCACGGCGCGGGACCTCGTCGAGCGATGCCGGGATCGACTCGGCGTGGCCGTCCGCGCGGCCGGCCCCCTGGACCGACCCGCCACCCGGGTGGCGCTGTGCGGCGGGGCCGGGGCCACGCTGATCCCCGACGCGCTGGTCGCGGAGGCCGACGTGTTCGTCACCGGCGACCTGAAGCACCACCAGGCGCTCGACGCCGCGGCGGCGGGGCTCGCCGTCATCGACGCGGGCCACCACGCCACGGAGCGGCCGTTCGTCGAGGCCCTGGCCGGGACGCTTTCGACCGCGGTCCCCGGCGCCGAGGTGTCGGTGAGCCGGATCTCCACCGACCCGTTCACCGGATGAGGGGGTACGACCGGCTCCTGGAGCTCCAGGAGCTCGACACCTCGATTGATCGGCTGGGGACCCGGCGCCGTCACCTTGAGTCGGGCGCGGATGTCGACGAGGCCCGCGGGGTGGTGGAGAAAGCCGAGGAGCAGGTGGGGGAGCTGCGGATGGCCCTCGACTCGGTCAGGTCGGAGGAACGTCGCCTCGACCACGACGTCTCCTCACTCGAACAGCGGATCGCCGCGGAGCAGGGCCGACTGTATGACGGCAGCGTGGCGAACCCGAAGGAGCTTCAGGCGATCCAGGCCGAGATCGCCGGCCTCCGGTTGCGGAAGTCCAGGCTCGAGGACGAGGAGCTCGAGCAGATGGAGCGCCGCGAGGAGCTGGAGGGGCGGCTGCCCGCCCTCGAGGCCGAGCTCAAGGAGGCCCGGGAGCGGCTCGACCGGCTCGAGGAGAGCGCCGAACGAGAGCTCACGGAGATCGCCGCCGAGCTGGAACGGGGACGATCGGAGCGTGAAGGGCTCATTCCCGAGTTCGACGAGGAGCTCCTGGAGCTGTACGAGGATCTTCGAAGCAGCAAGAAGGGCGTCGGCGCCGCGAGGCTGGTCGATGGCGTGTGCCAGGGCTGCCACGAGAAGCTGTCGCCGCTGTACCTCGACCGGCTGAAGCGAGCCGAAGGCATCCGGAGGTGCGAGAACTGCCGGCGGATCCTGGTGCTCGAGTGATCGTCTACGCGGACGGCGCGGCTCGGGGGAACCCCGGACCGGCGGGGATCGGTGTCGTGGTGACCGACCGGCGCGGCCGGACGCTCGAGGAGATCGCCGAAGGGATCGGGCCGGCCACCAATAACGTGGCTGAGTACCGCGCGGTGCTGGCCGGTCTGGAGGCCGCCGCTGGCCGCGGCGCTCGCACCGTCCTGGTTCGCTCCGACAGCCGCCTCCTGGTCGAGCAGCTCTCGGGACGGTTCCGGGTGAAGAACCCCACGCTGCTTCGCCTGCACGAGGAGGCCCGGGGGCTGATGAAGCGGTTCGAGGACGTGGCTTTCGAGCACGTTCCCAGGGAGATGAACCGGGCCGCCGACCGGTTGGCCAACCGGGGGGTGGACGACTGGCTGGCCGGCCCGGGCCGGGGGTGGGCGCCGCCAGACCCGCCTTCGGAACCCCTGTTCGAGGGGTAGATCCGCCCGTATACTGGGCGGTGGAGGAGTCGGCCGGGCGGCCGCGGCGCCGAGAGGCGTCGAGGAAAGTCCGGACTCCCAGGGCAGGGTGCTGGGTAACGCCCAGGCGGGGTGACCCGCGGAAAGTGCCACAGAGAACAGACCGCCGATGGCCCTTCGGGGCACAGGTGAGGGTGAAACGGTGAGGTAAGAGCTCACCAGCGCGCCGGGCGACCGGCGCGGCTCGGCAAACCCCACCCGGAGCAAGGCCAAGCAGGGAGCCTCCGGCCGAGGCGATCGCACGGCCGGGACGGATGGCCCGTCCGATGCTCCCGGGTAGGCCGCATCGAGGGTCGCGGAGACGCGGTCCCCAGAGAGATGGTCGCCACCCGCTCCGGCGGGGACAGAATCCGGCTTACAGGCCGGCTCCTCCCCCTCCTCTGGTAGCGTGACGACCGGTGGCCTCCCCTCGAACGAAGCTGGCGCTGGGCGGTCTCGCCGTCATCGTGGTTGTCGGCGGAGCTTGGCTCCTCACCGCGATGCGGCCGTCCGACGACCCCGGCGCGGTGGTGGCGCTCTCCGGGCCGATGCCGGAGCTCGC
>DASQWG010000023.1:0-3691 GCA_035640375.1 Actinomycetota bacterium | reverse complement strand
CACCTCGGAGCCGATCCCGCCGGCGGACTCGGTGATCCCGCCCAGCAGCCTGCTTCCGGGCGAGGAGCAGATCATCGTGCTGCAGCGGGGACCGGGCTCCGGGGCCGAGGCCGACCCGAACAACCCGGAGGCGGCGTGCTTCCCGGGTGAGAAGGCCGACAACGCCACCGATCAGGGGTGGGACGCGGTGATCCTCACCGGGCGCCACCTCACCGGCGGTGCGGCGGCGGACGACCCGCCCAACTGCGGGTTCGGGGCGTTCCCGACAGACGAGCAGATCGTGGCCGTGTGCACCACGCACACCGCCATGCACGAGCTCTTCGGCCGGACACCGGACTTCACGATCCCCTATCCCGTGGGAGACCCAGGCGACCTGGAGCCGAACATCGGTGAGGTCGGGTTCAAGGTGGACATCACCGCGACCTTCGACGGCTGGGGCTACGTCCGGGTGTTCGACACGGCCAACCCGGTCGCGCCCAACGAGATCAGCCAGATCTACATCCCCGAGACCATCAGTGAGGCCCATGCGACTGGCTTCGGGGACATCACCGTCCACGAGGTCGAGGTGCCTCGGGGCGACCCCAACGAGGGCGGCCCGGCCCGGGATGACGACAAGCTGGCGTACTTCTCGTGGTACTCCGGGGGCCTCCGGGTCTGGGACATCTCGGATCCGGCGAACCCTGCGGAGGTCGGGAAGTACATCGACGCCAAGGGCAACGACTTCTGGGGCGTCGCGATCGTGGAAGATGAGAACGGTGACCGTCTGATCCTGGCAAGTGACATGGACTTCGGCCTGTTCATCTTCCGGTACACGGGCGACGTTCCGGCGTAGCGGAGCGGACCCGAGGAGAAGGGCCGGCCACCTGGTCGGCCCTTTCTCCTTATCCCTTGGGACGCTTCAGGTAGGCCACGATCCCCTGGGGGCCTTGCAGGACCGTGACCAGCTCGTAGCCGTCCTCGCCCCAGTTGTTCAGGATCTCCTGGGTGGCGTGCTCGATCAGCGGCACCGTCACGTATTCCCACTTCTGCATCAGTCCTCCTTCGACCCATTCCATCCGCCGTCCCTGAGCGCCGCCAGGAACGAGTGCACGATCCGTCCCGTGGCGCCCCACACCGTGTTCCCGTCGACGTCGTAAGCGAACCAGGTCCGCCGCTCCCCGTCACGGTCGACACCGGCCTCGCGTTCCACCGCGACCAGCCGCCGGACCTCCAGCTCGAGGACCTCGTCGATCTCCACCGGGCTCGGTCGCAGCCGGGGGCGGTCGGCCAGGACGCCGACGAACGGGGCGATCAGGAAGCCGGAGACCACCGTCTGGGTCGGGGGCAGCGAGCCCAGGACCTCGAACCGGTCGGCCGGGATCCCTAGCTCCTCCTCGGTCTCCCGGAGCGCGGTATGCAGGAGGTCCGGATCCTCTCGATGCCGGACCCCGCCGGGGAACGAGATCTCCCCCTTGTGGTCCCGGACGTCCATCGAGCGCACGGTGAACAGCAGCGATGGTTCGGGGAGGTCGAGGACCGGCACCATCACCGCGGCGGGACGATCCGGGCCGGGCGGCGGGTCCGCGTCGATCGGCCCGAGGACGCCTCGGAGCGCCCGGACGAGCTCGCTCACTCGACCATGGTAGGCCGGGTCAGGCGAAGGAGACCCGGTGCACCACCTGCTGCCACAGCGGCGTGTGTGACCCGTCCCCGTCGGCTCTCGCGTACTGCGCGATGAGCCACACGTCCGCCGGATCGACGGGATCGCGGTTCGCCGCCGCGAAGTCCCCCCACCGCTGGGGCCGCCCGCCGATCGCGATGTACGGGGCCTCGCCCGGAGTCAGGACGGTCACGGCGTCCGGGGCCACGGCACCCGGCGGGATCGTGGCCGCCACGGCGGAGAGGTACTCGCCGGGGAGCGGTGCGCCGGCCCGGCTGTAGGTGATCACGAGGTTGCCGAGG
This sequence comes from Actinomycetota bacterium, assembly GCA_035640375.1. Classification (GTDB taxonomy): domain Bacteria; phylum Actinomycetota; class UBA4738; order UBA4738; family CALAEC01; genus CALAEC01. The sequence goes on along the minus strand of DASQWG010000023.1, from coordinate 1,750 downwards.
CCGTCGGTGGCCATGGCCGGCCAGCCGGCGTCCCGTCCCGAGTCGCCGAGCGAGCCTCGCCGGGTGACCCTGGCTCGCCGGATCGGACTGGGGTCGATCTCGTACCAACTCACCACGGACTCCAGGTAGCCGTCGCCGGGGGCCACGTCGGCCCGAACCGCATGGGCCGTGTACAGGCGCCCCCGGTCGGCGTCGAAGAACGCCGTGACCAGTCGGAGGTCGCCGGTGTCCCAGCAGTGCTCGACCGGCGCGCACGAGGGCGAGCCGTCCTTCTGGGTTCCCAGCGGCGCCACGCGGCTCGTCCCCACGCCGATAGCATCCGAGGACAGCTGGAGCCCCTTCCGTCGGCGATCCTTGATGCGCCACACCGTGAGGCGCTTCCCGCACGCCGGCCCGCACGACCGGTCCTGGAAGCTCACCAGGTACTCGGGAGGGTTGGCACCGGTGTCGGTCTCGGTGATGGCCGGCTGGATCGTGAATGCCTGGCCGCGGCGAGGGTCCCTGGTGTCGTCCCCGGCGAATACGACGATCCGGGGCCGCTTCCCGCAGCGGTACAGGCTCGACTTGCTGATCGCCAGGATCTGGGCGTACTCGAAACGCTCCCCCCCGCCGAAGCGAAACTGGTTCGTGGTCACGTAGACGCGTTTCTTGTCGAGGCCCAGGCCCGGGTAGTCGGCGAACTGTGAACCGTTTCCTCGGACATGGTCGCCTCGGAGCACGCGGCGGCACCACGTCCCCGGATCGGTCGCCGTGGCCTCGGGGATCGAGACAACCACGATCCACGACTTCCGGAAGCCCGGGGTGAACGGCGGCCCGTGCCCGGCCAGGAACGCGATGACGAACCGGCCGCGGTACGGGTCGTACACCACCTTCGGGTCGAACACGAACGCGCCTCCGGGCAGGCCGGGGGCCAGGGACTCGAGGGAGCCGGCCACGAGGGGGGCCGGGGCCGTCGTGGGGACGGCCGCCGCGGCCTTGTCCCACACCGCATAGTCGATGTTGACGGCCGTGACGACCCGCGAGGTCCCGGCCGCGCCGGTCGTGTCGGACGGCGCGATGTTGCCCTTCCCGGGGATGCCCAGGAACGAGGCCTCGGGCACCGGCACCAGCGTCGAACCCGGCGCCCCCGACTGGCGGGTCCGGATCGAGGGACCCCGGATGGACCCGCGCCGAGCGGTCAACCGTCGGGCCTCGAGGTCGTCGCGACGCGGTCGGGCGCCCCGGTCGCCGGGCGACGGCGGCTCGATGGCCGCCCCCTGGGACGCGAGCCCGGCCGAAAGCGCCACCGCGAGCACCAGCGTGAGGGCGTGGGCGAACCGGGTCACCGGCGCAGGATACAAGGTGGATGGCCATTTCGAGCCTCCTGCTACCATGGAGCGCGATGGCCCAGATCGCGGACGTACTCGACGTCACGGAGGGCGCCGCCGGTCGAGTGCGCGTCATGGCGGACCGGGAGGGGCGCCCCGACCCGATCCTCCGGGTCCGGGTGGTGGCCGGCGGGTGCGACGGGTTCTCGTACCGGCTCTCGCTGGAGGACGCTCCGGCCCCCGACGACCTGGTGATCGATCGGTTCGGCGTCAGGGTGCTGGTCGATCCGCGGAGCGCACCGCTCCTGCGTGGATCGACGCTCGATTTCTCGGATGCGCTCCTTGGCGGCGGCCTGAAGGTCCGCAACCCCAACGCGGCGCACGAGTGCGCCTGCGGCGAGTCGTTCTCGGTCTAGCCGGGTCTAGCCGTTCTCGTTCCCCAC
>DASQWG010000022.1:0-3353 GCA_035640375.1 Actinomycetota bacterium | reverse complement strand
CGGGGTGATCTATCGCAAAGCGTTGGGCGAAGAAGCCGCTCGCGGAATGGGCGGCGATGACTGCAGCTTCAAGTTCCAGGGCGTCCACGAATGCTGTGATATCCGCCGCGAAGTCATGAAACCGGTAGCCGTCGGCTGGGTGGCTGGCATCCCCGTGACCCCGCTGCGTCATAGCGAAAGCGCGGATGGACTCGGGTAGGTGAAGCAGGAGGGGCTCGAAGGAGCGCCAAGAGTCTCCGAGGCCGGGCAAGAGAAGTAGGGGAACGCCGAGGCGATCGCCTTGTTCGACATAGGGGAGGCTCACCCCGGTGGGAAGGTCAACAGATTTGATCGCAGGCATCATCATCCAGCCAGTGGAGACACCTTGTCACTCTTGGTTGGCACGACACGAGGGCCGGTCCACGTGGCCAGCGCCCTCTTCTCCAGCTGCCCATGCCATCGCGATGTCTCCCCGCGGCCATCCCACCGCGCCTCGACGGAATGCTTGCATCCCTCGTTGCCTCAGGGGGACGATGGCGGCTACATGCCAAAGCCGCGAGAGGCAGAAGTGTGCATCGTGGGAGCCGGGTTCGCGGGCCTGGTGGCAGCCCGGGACATCGTGGCCGCCGGCCGATCCGTGGTGGTCCTGGAGGCCCGGGACCGGATGGGCGGCCGGGTCCTCAACCACCACCTCGGCGACGGGAAGGTGATCGAGATCGGGGGGCAATGGGTGGGGCCCACCCAGGACCGCCTGTACGCCCTGGCCGAGCAGCTCGGGATCGAGACGTTCCCCACGTACGAAACGGGGGAGTCCCTCGCCAGGATCGAGGGGAAGCGGTACCGGTTCACCGGAGACGTGCCCAGGATGAACCCGGTGGCGATGGCCGATCTGGCCCAGGCCGTCCTCCGCCTCGACCGGCTGGCCAAGCGGGTCCCGCTTGAGGAGCCGTGGCGGGCCCCCGGAGCACCGCGGTTGGACTCCCAGACCCTCGAGACGTGGCTTCGTCGGAACATCCGGACGCCTCGGATCAGGTCCTTACTCCATCTGTTCATGACGACGGTCTTCGCCACCGAGCCGGGGACGTTCTCTCTCCTCCACGGGCTGTTCTACGTGCGTTCGGGAACGAGCTTCGACGTCCTCACCCGATTCTCCGGGGGCGCCCAGCAGGACCGGTTCGTCGGCGGCTCGCAGCTCGTGGCCATCCGGCTCGCCGAGGCCCTCGGTGAGGCCGTCGTCCTGGAGGCTCCGGTCCGTCGGATCGAACAGGGCGGAGGGTCGGTGGCGGTCGAGAGCGATCGGCTGACCGTCCGCGCTCGACGAGCGATCGTGGCGATCCCGCCTACGCTCGCCGGACGGATCACCTACGATCCGGTCCTTCCCGGCGCCCGGGACCAGCTCACCCAGCGGCTCCCGCAGGGCTCGGTGATCAAGGCCCAGGCGATCTACGACGAGCCGTTCTGGCGGGACGAGGGGCTGAGCGGCATCGCCGCCGACTCACGGTCCCCGGTGAGCTTCACGGTGGACAACTCCCCTCGGGACGGTTCCCCCGGGGTCCTCGTGGGGTTCATCGAGGGAGACCACGCCCGCCGCCTCGGCCGGCTGGAGCCCGACGATCGCCGGAGGATGGTTCTCGACTCTCTGGGCCGGTCCTTCGGGGCGCGGGCGGCTTCCCCTCGCGACTACGTCGAGATGGACTGGTCGGAGGAGGAGTGGACGCGGGGCTGTTACGGAGCCCATTTCCCCCCGGGCGTGTGGACCCGGTACGGGCCGGCCCTGAGACAGCCGGTCGGTCTGATCCATTGGGCCGGGACCGAGACGGCTTCCGTGTGGAACGGCTACATGGACGGGGCCGTCCGTTCGGGGGAGCGGGCCGCCGCGGAAGTGCTGGAGAGCCTCGAGAGGCAGCCGAGTGGGGCCGACGGCGGTTCGCCCCGGGTCTCCGCTCCCTAGCCCCGGTCGGATAGGCCCGACTCGAAGGCCGACCCGGTTCGCGTGACGCGGAACAGGGCTACCGGGCCGGGCAGACCCTTGAGCTCAGCGTCGTCGACCCGCTCGAAGCGGAACGAGCCGTCGCCGAAGGAGGTCGCCTCGGCGACGGCCTCGGTGGCCAGGACCTCGCCGGGTCCGGCTACGTCGGCGATGCGGGACGCCAGATTGACGGTCTGTCCGAAGACATCGAGGTCCCGTTCGATCACGGGCCCGGCGTGGACGCCCGCGTGCGACGACAGCGCCCCCTGGCCGCTCATCGTCTCCACGAGGTCCAGCGCCGTACTCACGCCGGCGGTGGCGTCCGTCAGGCGGAGCAGCGCGCCGTCGCCGAGGAGCTTCACGAGGCGTCCCCCGTACCCCCTGGCCGTCTCGTCGGCCCGGCGTTGGAGGGAGGTCGCGGCCCGGACAGCGGATTCATCGCCGCGCTCGCGCGTGAGACGGGTGAAGCCGGACAGGTCGACGAAGACGATCGCTGGCGGGCCGAGCGGAGCCGGCGGCCGGCCCAGCCCTCGCGATGCCAGGAACCGCTCGAAGCTCCCCACGATCCCGGTCACGCTGCGGTGCTCGAGGTACCGGGCTGCGAGCCACGTGAACATCTCCGGAACCAGGCTGAGCAGCCGCGTGAACCCCACGCGCACGTCGTCCGGGAACTCATCGAGCTCGCCGCGCAGCAGCCGCTCCCGGGCGGGCCTGGCCAGCTGCTCGTCGAGGAGCTCCGCCCACCCGAGCAACGCCGTCCGCGTCCCCTGGGCCAAGAGCCACCCCGCGCGGAGCAGCGATTCATCGTCCGGTGTCTGCCGCCACCCTTCGAGGAAGCGCTCGAACATGGCCTCCTCGTCGACGTGTATCGGGGCAGTGGGATCGGGCTTCGGCAGGCCCAACACCTCATACACCGCCGGGAGCAGTTCGGCCCTCGGTCCAGCGTCGGCCTGGAACTCGGCGAACGTCCGGTCCGACCGTGGACCCGGTTCGTAGGGAAGATATTCGTCCAGCCGCTGGAAGGAGAGCAGGCCCTCGGCCGCGGCCTGCTCGATCGTCTCGGCCGTGATGCCACTCTCCATCAGGGCCGACACCATCTTCAGGGCGAGCACCGAGCCGTACGTGAACCGGTCGTTCTCGTCGGGGCTCAGCAGCCCGATCTCGACGAGCCATCGGACGCGGTCCTCCTCGCACCCGGCCTCGGTGGCGATCCCGGCGGCAGAGTAGGTCTCCGGCACGCGCGGCATCCTAGCCGAGGGCCGGATCGGTAGTGGCCGGGGGCACCCCAAGGGGACGCACGAACCCCTGCTCGGAGCCGCAAACGAAGGTCCGTGTATAGACTGATACCTGGATCGGCAGCTCGCTGGAAGGAGGCGCAGATGGACAAGGTCGTGCACTTCGAGAT
>DASQWG010000021.1:0-5634 GCA_035640375.1 Actinomycetota bacterium | reverse complement strand
CCCCCGCCGTGGTGTTCGACCTCGACGGCGTGCTGCTCGACAGCGAGGCGGCCTGGACGCGGGCGGAGACGCGGCTGTTCGCCCGGTACGAGCGAACCTACGGCCCCGAGGAGAAGCGGCTCTTGATCGGCGGCTCCCTCGAGGAGACCGCGGGTGAGCTGGAGCGTCTGCTCGATCGGCCGGGGACCTCCGACGGGCTGCTGCGGGAGCTGCTGGAGCTGGCGGCCGAGGAATTCGCCGGCCCCGTGGAGCCCATGCCCGGCGCCTTCGAGCTGGTGGGCGAGCTCCGGCGGGCCGCGCGGCCAATCGCCGTGGCGTCGAACTCGCAGCGCCGCCTGGTCGACCTGGCCCTGGCCGGTTCCGGCCTGGGCCAGGTGTTCGACGTGGTCGTGGCCGGCGACGAGGTGGCCAATCCGAAGCCGGCGCCCGACCTGTACCTGGAGGCCTGTCGGCGGCTCGACACGGCGCCGGACCAGGCCGTGGCGATCGAGGACTCGCCGCGAGGTGCAGCCGCCGCCCGCGCGGCCGGCTTGTTCGTGATCGGCATCCCGTATCTCCCGGAGCTCGAGCTGGACGCCGACCTGCTGACAGGGTCGCTCGAGGACGACCGGGCTCGCGCCGTCCTGGGCCTTCCTCCGAGCGGCTAGCCGCCGCCACGGTAGCCGAGGAAGGCCTCGGATGAGGCCTCCTCGTACACGTGGATCGCCCGGGACTCGGCCGTGAAGCCGACGTCCTCGAGGAGCTCGAGCCACGTCGCTCGAGCGAACAGCCCGCACCGATGGCGGTCGTGCTCGACCCGGACCGTGCCGTCCTCCTGGCGCAGCAACAGCGCGAAATCGACCAGGTAGGTCTCGTCGTTCGGATCAGGGTCCCAGTCCCACTCGAGGTAGCGGAGCCCTCGCGCCCCGGCGTCGTTGCCGCCGTGGCTCGTCCGTGGGGCGAACCGCTCGCGGATGAAGTCGGGGACGAAGAGCGCCCGACCGCCGGCGCGGAGGTGCACGAAGGCGGTCTCCATGGTCGCCCGGAGATCCTCGCGGCTGGTCATGTAGTCGATGGCGTCGTGGGCGAACACCGCGTCGAACCTCCGGCCGAGCCGGAGCGTTCGCATGTCGCCCTCCACGTGCTCACACTCCGGGTTGATCGAGCGGCTCAGCGCCAGCATCTCCGGCGACAGGTCGGTCAGCGTCATCTCGAAGCGGTGCTTCAGGTGCGAGGCGTTGTTCCCGCCCCCGCTGCCGAGCTCCAAGACGGTGCGGACCTCGCCGTCGGCGCCGTCCTCCAGCAGGCCACGGTAGACCTCCGCCTCGTCCGCATACTCCTCCGGCGCGGTGAGCAGATGGAACCAGGGCGCCAGGTCCCCGTAGAGCCTCGGCAGACCCGTCACGGTGAGACCCACGAGACGCGCGCGGGCGCCCTCAGGAAGGCGCCCAGGCGGTCGGCCTCGGCCATCACTTCCCCGCGGCGCGTCGCCGAGAGCCTGGCGAACGGCTGCACGGAGACCTCGATGTGGCCGCCACGACGCTCGTGGCTCCACACGCCGGCGGCCATGCCGTCGATCAGGACGACCGGGGAGATCCACCCCGCCTGCCGGAACACCCGGGCCTCGAACCGCCGGTCGACCAGGGCGGCCTTGGGCCTGGCCCCGGCCACGTACACGTCGAAGGCGGGGAGCAGCCTGATCGGTGCCCGGGCCGAATCCCGACCCATCGCAGTCACGTCGCCGGCCACGGCCCAGCCCCCCTCCCCCTCGACCTCGACCTCCTCGAGCTCGTCGGCCGAGGCCTTCAGGATCCGGCCGGCCGGCGCCGGCTGCATCCCCCACCACCGGGCGAACCCCTCCCGGCCGGCCGGACCGTACGCTCGGAGGTACCGCCGGACGATCTCGCGCCAGGCCTCCTCGGGGTCGGGAACCGTCCACTCCCCCAGCCATCGGTCGGGGCGAACGAACGTCACGTTCTGGCCGCGCGGCGGACCGGAGATCAGCGAGCCGGCGAACGCCGCCGGCTTCAGCATCTCGCCCCAGCCCGAACCGAATCGCGTCCCTGCCTTCGGCCCGACCAGCGACACGACCTTTTCGGTCAGCCGCTCCCGGGTGACGGGCCTGGCGCCCAGGGAGCGGTGGATGGCGTGGAGGATCGAGCGAAGCTCCTCGGCCGATTGCCCGATCATCCGCAGCCAGGCGCCCTTCCACCACCGATCGTGGGTGGCCAGGGCCGCCACGTACATGGGGAGGTCCTCGGCCGTGAGCACGTGGAGGGTGCCTCGCATGGCCCAGGTCCTGACCAACGTCCGGCGTTCCCACAAGCCACCCCGGACGTCGTCGGGACTGACTCCTTCGACCCGCGCCCACACCTGGAGCTCGGCCGAGGACTGGACCTGCGCATGCAGGCCGCACACATCGCGGACGACCTCGAGGAGCCGCCGTTTGGGCGCGCGCTGCAGGAGATGGTGACGGGCCAGCCGCCACCCCCGCACCCGGGGCCACGTCAGGCTCACGTGGAGATGTGCGGTTTGGGAGGCTCGGCGGCGGACTCCACGATGTCCAGGGCCTCCGGTGGCAGGCCCTGAAGCCGGATGGCGCCTCGGATCCTCGCCAGGTACGAGCTGCTGGGCCGGACGAACCCCCGCTGGTGGGCGACCCTGTACGTCACGGCTTCAAGCGATGTCCCACCGAGATCGACCGCCACGTCCTCTCGCCGGTAGAACGTCGGATGGCCGATGTAGGTGTCGAGCTTGCTGAGATCGTCCTCTTCGATCTCCCACACGACGCCCCACAGGTGGGCGTCCACGTCGGGCTCGATGTTGGCTGCGCCGCCCTCCCACCGATCCGAGTACACGTTGAACTCCAGGCGGAACCCGTCGAGCCGGCCGGGACCCACGAGCTTCGCCTCCGGGACGGTGCGTTGCATGATCCGAGGGTCCATGTTCGAGCCGTAGGCGAAGTAGTGGCTCATCCGCCCACCCCGCCGAACCGTCGCTCGCGCTTCTGGTAGTCGCGGATCGCCTCGAAGAGGTGCTCCCGGTTGAAGTCGGGCCACAGCACCGGCGTGAACCACAGCTCGGCGTACGCCGCCTGCCACAGCAGGAAGTTCGACGTCCGCATCTCGCCGCTGGTCCGGATCAGGAGATCGGGGTCGGGCACGTCGGGGAGATGGAGACGGCGGGCGATGCTCCGTTCGGTGACCCGCTCGCCCCGGACGCGCCGGCGCCGTCGGTCCTCGAGGAGCGCCCCGACCGCGTCGAGGATCTCGGCCCGTCCCCCGTAGTTCAGCGCGATCACCAGCTGCATTCGGTCGTTCCTGGCGGTGAGTCGCTCGGCCACCTCCATCTCCCGCTGGACGGACCGCGGCAGGCGCCAGTCCCGGCGGCCCAGGAACCGGATTCGCACGCCTCGCTGGTCGAGCTCGTCCCGCCGCGCCCGGATCAGCGAGCGGTTGAAGTTCATCAGGAACCGAACCTCGGACGCGGGACGGTCCCAGTTCTCGGTGGAGAACGCGTACACCGTGAGGTACGGGAGGCCGATCTCCAGGCCGCCCTCGACCACGTCGTACAGGGCCCGTTCACCGGCCTCGTGCCCCTTCGTGCGGGGAAGTCCCCGCTGGGCGGCCCACCGGCCGTTGCCGTCCATGACGATGGCCACATGCCGGGGGATCCGTGCCGGATCGAGGTCCTGGAGGTAGCTCATGGCGCGCTGGGCGCCGGGGCGAGCCTCGTGGCTCGGGCCATGATCGGCAGGCTCCGGAGGCGGCGGTCGAGGTGGTACTCGCTGAAGCCGTACAGCAGGCCGCGGGCCTCGGCCCGGACCTCGGGGGCCACGGGGGCCTGGCCGGCCTCCTCAAGATCGCCGGTCTCCAGTCCGGCCAGCCACCGCAGGGCCGCCGGATCCACCCGCCGGGCGTCCCGGTCCTGGCACCCGTCACACACGGCACCCCCCTGGGAGGCCGCGAACCGATGGACCTCGGTCGAGCCGCACACCGCGCAGGCCCGCAGCGAGGGGCCGAAGCCGGAGAGTCCCAGCAGCCGCAGGAGGTAGGCCTCGGCCACCGCGGCCGGGTCCGTCGGACGGGTGTCGAGCGCCCGAAGGCCGTGGAGAAGGAGGAGGAACAGCCGCAGGTTCCGCTCGTGCTCCTCGGCCACCTTGTCGGCGGCTTCGAGCATGGCCTCGCCGGCCGAGAACCGCGCGTAGTCCTCGCGGATCGCCCGGAACGGCGCCAGGATCTCGACCTGGGTCACGGTGTCGAGGGTTCGGCCTCGGTACAGCATCACGTTGACGTGGGTGAACGGCTCCAGCCGGGCCCCGAACCGCGAGGTGGTCCGCCGGATCCCCTTGGCCACCGCCCGGATCTTTCCCTCTCCCTGGGTGAGGATCGTGACGATCTTGTCGGCCTCGGCGAGCTTGATCGAGCCGAGCACGATCCCCTGTTCCTTGTAGAGCGGCATCCGCCCGAATCGTACCAATCGGGTTCGGACGGCGACGCCGGTTACCGGATCACCAAGAAGTACACCAGGACCGCGGCGATCCCGCCGAGCGTGAGGAGCACCGAGAACACGATCCGGGTCGGCGAGGCCGTGGCCTGCTCGAGCACGACCTTCCCCCCCGCCTTGGCCCGGTCGAGGGCCCGCTCCGCCCAGGCCCACTCCGAGGCCAGGATGGCCAGCCCGACCAGGATCACCAGCACCCCGGGTCCCGGGGTGATCATCATCACGATGCCGGCGATCAGGATGGCGAACCCGACCACGGTGACCGCGATCCGCTTTCCGCTGCGCCCGATGAACCGGACGACCTGGGAGAACGGGTTCAGCCCCTTGGTCGGGTCGGTGGTCGTGTCGCGGCGTTCGCTCACGCGCCCATCGGGTGCCAGACGGTCTTCATCTCCATGAACAAGGTGACCGCGTAGGGGCTCTGGGCCCCGTCGGCGAGCCAGTCCGTCTCGCCGTCCTCTGCCCGCACGACCCGCTTCACGTTCTCCGCGGCGAGCCGCTCCACCTCGGGCCGCTGGTCCTCGGGAACGCCGGTCACGTCGATGGCGTTCACGTCCATGTGGCCGGCCAGCCACGGCACCAGCTCGGCGGTGAACCCCGTGAGGACGTTCACCACGCCACCGGGCACGTCGCTGGTGGCGAGCACTTCGGCGAGCGTGACGGCCGGCAGTGGCCACCGCTCACTGGCCAGCACGACGGCGCAGTTCCCGGAGACCACCGCCGGCGCCAGGCGGGAGACCAGGCCCAGCAGCGGCGCGTCGGGTGGCGCCACGAGGCCCACCACGCCGGTCGGCTCCGGGATCGTGAAGTTGAAGTACGGCGCGGCCACCGGGTTCACGGTGCCGAGAACGTGGTGGATCTTGTCGGCCCACCCCGCGTACCAGACCCACCGGTCGATGGCGGCGTCGACGCCGGCCTCGGGGTCGGTGGCCCCGGCCCGGCGGACCTCCTCGACGAACTGGGCCCGGCGACCTTCCATCAATTCGGCCACCCGGTACAGGACCTGGCCCCGGTTGTACGGGGTCTTCCCCGACCATCCCGACAGCGCGGACCGGGCCGCCCGGACCGCCTCCCGGAGGTCCTTCCTCGACGCCCGGGCTACCCGGGCCACGACCTCGCCGTCGCCGTCCTCGGCCGGGTAGGAACGTCCCG
>DASQWG010000020.1:0-5707 GCA_035640375.1 Actinomycetota bacterium | reverse complement strand
GCAGGCGTGCAAGGCGCTCCGGGCCGAGGGGTACCGCATCGTACTGGTCAACTCGAACCCGGCCACGATCATGACCGACCCCGAGTTTGCCGACGCGACGTACGTCGAGCCGCTCACGCCCGAGTCGGTCCTGCGCGTGATCGAGCGCGAGCGGCCCGACGCGGTGCTCCCCACGCTCGGCGGCCAGACCGGGCTCAACCTGGCCGTGGCCCTGGCCGAGACGGGAGCGCTGGAGGCGCACGGCGTCCGGATGATCGGCGCGGACCTCGAAGCGATCCGCCGGGCCGAGGACCGCCGCCGGTTCGTGGCCACGATGCGGGAGGCCGGGCTGCCGCTCCCACCCTCCGGCTTCGCCCACTCGGTGGAGGATGCCGAGGCCGTCGCTGCCGAGCTCGGCTACCCCGTGATGGTCCGGCCGTCCTTCGTCCTCGGCGGGGGCGGCACCGGCCTCGCGGCCGACCTCGAGGAGCTACGCGCGGTTGCTTCGGCCGGGATCACCGAGAGCCCGATCGGCGAGGTCCTGGTGGAGCGGTCCGTGCAGGGATGGAAGGAGTTCGAGCTCGAGGTGATGCGTGATCGCGCCGACAACGCCGTGGTGGTGTGCAGCGTGGAGAACATCGACCCGATGGGAGTGCACACCGGCGACTCGGTCACGGTGGCCCCCGCCCAGACGCTCACCGACCGCGAGTACCAGGCCATGCGGGACGCCGGGCTGGCCTGTATCCGGGCCGTGGGGGTGGAGACGGGGGGGTCGAACATCCAGTTCGCCGTCGATCCGCGGGACGGGCGGATGGTGGTGATCGAGATGAACCCCCGGGTCTCTCGATCCTCGGCGCTGGCCAGCAAGGCCACCGGGTTCCCGATTGCCAAGATCGCCGCGCTGCTGGCGGTCGGCTACCGCCTCGACGAGATCCCCAACGACATCACCGGAGAGACCCTGGCGTCGTTCGAGCCGGCGCTCGACTACGTCGTGGTCAAGGTGCCCCGGTGGGCGTTCGAGAAGTTCCCGGATGCGGACCCCGTCCTCGGCACGAGGATGAAGTCGGTCGGCGAGGTCATGGCGATCGGCCGGACGTTCCGCGAGGCGTGGGGCAAGGCGCAGCGCTCGCTCGAACGCTCCGGCTCCGCCCTCGGAGCGGATGACCCCGTGTTGGTGGCCGGCGGAGGCGCCCTCGAGGGGGCCGCTTCGCTGCATTCGCTCGCTTCGCTCGCTCAAGACCCCCCTCTCCGGACGCCTTCCGCCGGCCTCCTGACCGAACTCGCCACGCCCACCGAGGACCGGCTCCAGCGCGTCGAGCGAGCGCTGCGGCAAGGCCATACGGTGGATGAGGTCGCTGACGCGTCGGGGATCGATCCGTGGTTCGTCGATCAGATCGCCCGGGTCGCGGAGACTGCCTCGAGACTCGAGGATCGCCCCCTAACCGAGGTCGGCGGAGAGGAGCTTCGCGTCGCCAAGCGGGACGGGCTGTCCGATCGGCGGCTGGCGCAACTGCTCGGCAGCACCGAGCTGGAGGTCCGATCCGCTCGCGGCGCGGCCGGCGTGCGGCCCGTGTTCAAGACCGTCGACACCTGCGCCGGGGAGTTCCGGGCCAGGACGCCGTACTACTACTCGACCTACGAATCGGCCAGCGAGATCCGCGCCGCCGAGCGCCCCCGGGTGGTGATCCTCGGTGCCGGGCCGAACCGGATCGGCCAGGGGATCGAGTTCGACTACGCCTGCGTCCACGCGGCCTTCGCGCTCGAGGACGCCGGCTACGAGACCGTGATGGTCAACTGCAATCCGGAAACGGTCTCCACCGACTACGACACCAGCGGCCGGCTGTACTTCGAGCCGGTCACCACCGAGGACGTGCTGGCGGTGTGCGAGGCCGAGGAGCCTCACGGCGTCATCGTCCAGCTGGGAGGCCAGACCCCGCTGGGCCTGGCGGCGGACCTGGAGGCCCAGGGCTGGCCGGTCCTCGGCACCTCGCCGATCTCGATCGACCTGGCCGAGGACCGAACCAAGTTCGGCACGCTCCTGTCCCGGCTCGGCATCCGCCATCCGCCGTACGGGCACGCGATCTCACCCGAGGAGGCCGCCGCGGTCGCCGCGCGGATCGGATACCCGGTGGTGGTCCGTCCCTCGTACGTGCTGGGCGGCCGGGCCATGGAGATCGTGTACTCGGAGGCCGAGCTGGCCGGCTACCTCGAGCGGGCCACCGCGGCCAGCCCCGAGCACCCCGTGGTGATCGACCGGTTCCTCGAGGGCGCCATCGAGGTCGACGTCGACGCCGTGTCCGACGGCGAGGAGGTCGTGATCGGGGCCGTCATGGAGCACATCGAGGAGGCGGGGGTCCACTCCGGGGACTCCTCGTGCACGATCCCCCCGGTCACGCTGTCGGACGACGAGCTCGAGGTGGTGGAGGGGATCACCGCCTCGATCGCCCGGGCCCTGAAGGTCCGCGGCCTGCTGAACGTCCAGCTGGCCGTGAAGGACGAGCGGGTGTGGGTCCTGGAGGCGAACCCTCGAGCTTCGCGGACGGTGCCGTTCGTGTCGAAGGCCACCGGGGTTCCGCTGGCCAAGGTGGCCGCCAGGGTGATGGTCGGCTCGTCGCTGGCCGCCCTTCGGGCCGAGGGCCTCCTGCCCGAGGACGGGGACCGGTACCGACACCTCCGCCACGTGGCGGTCAAGGCCGCGGTCCTCCCGTTCGCTCGGTTCCCCGGCGTCGATACGGTCCTCGGTCCCGAGATGCGCTCCACCGGCGAGGTGATGGGGATCGCCGGGGACCTCGGGCTGGCTCTGGCCCGGGCCCAGGTGGCCACGGGGACGTCGCTCCCGGTCAAGGGGACGGTGTTCGTCAGCGTGGCCAACCGCGACAAGCGCGGGATCGTGTTCGCCGTCAAGCGGCTGGCCGACCTCGGGTTCGAGGTCGTGGCCACTGCCGGGACGGCCGCGCTGCTGGCCCGCTCGGGCATCGAGGTCTCCTGCGTGGCCAAGGTTTCGGAGGGCCACCCGAACGCCGAGGACCTGATCGCTGCCGGACGGGTCGACCTGGTGATCAACACGCCGTTCGGCCGGGAGCCCCGGAGCGACGGGTGGGCCATCCGGACCGCCGCGGCGGCCGCCCGGGTTCCCTGCGTGACCACCCTCCCCGGCGCATTCGCCGCCGTTCAGGGCATCGAGGCCCTGCGCCGGGACGGGGACGAGCCCCGCAGCCTCCAGGAGTACCATTCGAGGGTTCGGGCCCGGGTGGCCCGCTGAGGGGGCATGTGAACAGGCAGAAGTGCGAGGTCCTGTCGGCGAAGCGGTGGGGCGTCTACCACTCGATCACGCTGGTCGCGCCGGAGATCTCCGAGGAGGCCCGGCCGGGCCAGTTCGTCCAGGTGGCCATGCCCCCCGGGCGCGACGTTCTCCTGCGGCGACCATTCTCGATCCACCAGGCATCCCGGAAAGGCGGATGGGCCGGCACGCTGGAGGTCGCGTTCACCGCGGTGGGGCCGGGCACCGAGTGGCTGACCACCGTGGCGGCCCATGACTCACTCGATGTCATCGGGCCGCTGGGCCGGCCGTTCCCGCTCCCGAAGGCGTCCACGAACTGCCTGCTGATCGGCGGCGGGTACGGGGCCGCGCCGCTGTACTTCCTGGCCCAAGACCTGCGGGCCAAGGGGAACCGGGTCGACATGATCGTGGGCGCCAAGACCCAGGAACGCGTATTCAAGCCGGTAGAGGCCAAGCGCCTCTCGGTGTCGGTCGCGACCACCACCGAGGACGGCAGCCTCGGTGAGCGGGGGAAGGTCACCGACGTCCTCCCGGGCATGGTCACCCGCTCCGAGAGCCAGGTGGTGTATGCCTGCGGCCCCAACGGGATGCTCCGAGCGGTGGCCGAGTACTGCGCCGAGCAGGGCATCCCCTCGCAGGTCGCGGTGGAGGAGCTGATGGCCTGCGGGATGGGCGTGTGCTGGACGTGCGTGGTCCCGGTGGTCCACCGTGACGGCAGCGGATGGAGCTACGAGCGGTCGTGCTACGAGGGCCCGGTGTTCAGCGGGGCGCGGGTGTGGTGGGAGAAATGGCTGGGCGGGCGGAGCGCGCCGGTCCAGACGCCGCCGGAGGGCTTCAGGGTCGAGGAGATGACCGCCGAGGGGGCCGCGACGTGGCCGGCCCGGTGAGTCTGGTCACCAACCTGGCCGGGATTCGGCTGCCCACTCCGGTGCTGGCCGCATCTGGGACGTTCGGCTCCGGCCGGGAGTTGGCCGGCATGGTGGACCTGGGGCAGGTTGGCGGCATCGTCACCAAGAGCGTGACACCCAGGCCGGTGAAGGGCATGCCGACGCCACGGATGGCCGAGACGCCTTCGGGGATGCTCAACGCCATCGGGCTCCAGAATCCCGGCGTCGAGGCCTTCGTGGAGAAGGACGGTCCGTTCATCGAGCGGGCCGGTATTCCCGTGATCGTCTCGATCGCGGGGCGGAGCGTCCAGGAGTTCGCCGAGGTGGCGGTCCTGGTGAGCAAGATCCGGGGCGTGGTCGGCATCGAGGTGAACATCTCCTGCCCGAATGTCGAGCGACGGGGCGAGGTATTCGCCCGGGATCCCGTGGCCGCCGCCGATGTGATCAGCACGGTGACCCGGATGACCCACCTCCCGGTTCTGGCGAAGCTGACCGCCGACGTCACCGACATCCTCGAGGTGGCCCAGGCGGTGGTCCGGTCCGGCGCCCACGGCCTGTCGCTGATCAACACGCTGTTGGGGATGGCCATCGACGTCGACACGTTCCGGCCTCGGCTGGGTGGCGTCACTGGAGGGCTCTCGGGGCCGGCGATCCGGGCGGTGGCGGTGCGGTGCGTGTACGAGGTCTCCCAGGCGCTGCCCGACGTGCCGATCGTCGGGATCGGAGGGGTCGTGGACGGCCCGAGCGCGATCGAGTTCCTCCTGGCCGGGGCCACCGCGGTCGCCGTCGGCACGGCCAACTACTTCGATCCGCATGCCACGATCAACATCGCCACCGAGGTCGGCGAGTTCCTGGGCGCCAAGGGGATGTCGACGCCGGAGGACCTGCGGGGCCGCCTGGTCACGCCCAGCCGGCCGCA
The DNA here is from genome assembly GCA_035640375.1 of Actinomycetota bacterium. GTDB lineage: Bacteria > Actinomycetota > UBA4738 > UBA4738 > CALAEC01 > CALAEC01. The sequence goes on along the minus strand of DASQWG010000020.1, from coordinate 642 downwards.
GGAGCCGGTGTACCAGGGAGGGTGAGCGGCCCTCCGAACCCGCTCGTCGTCGCGCTCGACACCTCGGACCTCGACGCGGCGGTGGCGCTGGCCGCGGCCGTCAGGCACGAGGTCGGCATGGTGAAGGTGGGGTTGGAGCTGTTCACCGTGGCCGGACCGAGGTCGGTATCGAGGCTGGCCGAGCATGCCCCCGTGTTCCTCGATCTGAAGCTCCACGATATCCCCACCACCGTGGGCCGGGCTGCCCGAAATGCTGGGCGGCTGGGGGCGGCCATGGTCACCGTGCACGCGCTGGGCGGGCCGGACATGGTCCGGGCCGCAGTCGAGGGGGCGGGCGATGGTGCCGGGGACGTCGGCGTCGCCCCGCCTGCGGTGGTGGCGGTGACCGTGCTTTCCAGCCTGGCCGAGGCCGCCGGGGCCTCCCCTGCCTCGCTGGCGTTCGAGGCGGTCACGGCGGGCGCTCGCGGCGCGGTGGTCTCCGGCGACGACGTCAAGGAGGTGCGTGAGGCCCTCGGCCAGGATCCGGTCCTGGTGGTGCCGGGGATCCGGCCCTCCGGGGCCCGCTCCAACGACCACGCCCGGGTGCTCACTCCCGCGGAGGCCATGGAGGCCGGGGCCGACCGCCTGGTGGTGGGCCGGCCG
>DASQWG010000019.1:0-6021 GCA_035640375.1 Actinomycetota bacterium | reverse complement strand
GCGAACACGCCGATCGAAGAGAGGTCAGGCATCCCGGCGAGTATAGGTCGTCAGTTCCCGGAGCCCGCCTCGCCACCGTCGGCTCCGCCTACGATGGCCCGCATGCCTCGGGTCGACGTCGCGACGCTGCGGCGGATGCGGACGGCCGCGCAGCTGCTGCATCGCCCGACCGGCCGGTCGCCGGCCGACGTGGTCCGCCACCTGGTGGGGATCCAGGCCCAGGAGCGGATGGCCGCCGAGCTGGGGATCCGAGCTCGCTCCCGCCGAACCAGCCTCCAGGACGTCGAGCGGGCCCGGCTCGAGGAGCGCTCGATCGTCCGCGCCTGGGCGATGCGGGGGACGATCCACCTCGTGTCGGCCCAGGACCTCGGCTGGCTGGTTCCGCTGACCGCGGAGCCATCCCGCCCCAGATCGCATCGCCGCCTGGGTCAGGAGGGGGTCTCCGCCGGGACGGTGGAGCGCGCGCTCGGGCTGATCCGAGAGATGCTCGCCGCCGAGGGACCGCTGTCCCGGCCGGAGATCGCCGAGCGGCTCCGCCGACGCCGTGTTCGCGCGGAGGGGCAGGCCATCCATCACCTGACGTGGCTCACCGCGTCGGACGGAACCGTGTGCTTCGGGCCGCCCCGTTCCGGCCGGCCCACCTTCGTGCTGGTCCGGGACTGGATCGGCCCGGCGCCGGCACTGGATCGTGACCGGGCCCTGGCCGAGCTCGCCTCCCGCTACCTCGCCGCACACGGTCCCTCCGAGCCCGGGGACCTGGCCTACTGGTCGGGGCTCGGGGCGAACGACGCCCGGCGGGCCTGGGGCCTGATCGCCGACCGGCTGGCCGAGGTGGAGACGACGGGGCGGACGCTGTGGCGCCTGAGGCGCCGCCGCGCGGAAGCGGGCTCCCGGCTGGTCCGGCTCCTGCCGATGTTCGACGAGTACCTGCTGGGTTGGCGGTCCCGCGACCTCGTGCTGCCGGAGCGGCATCGGCGGGCCGTGGTGCCGGGCGGTGGCGTGATCCACCAATCGGTGGTGGCCGACGGCACCGTCCGAGGGACGTGGTCCGTCGAAGCGGCGCCGGAGAAGCTCGTGGTGACGGTTCGCCCGTTCGCCGGGCTGGGCGCCTTCCGGCGGTGGCTGGCCGCGGAGGCCGAGGACGTTGGCCGGTTCCGGGGGATCCCCCGCGTGGAGATGCGGATCGACCGGTCGGCTACTCGATGACCACGGGCGCCATCCGCTCGAGGCCGACCACCTCGAAGAGACGCCGAAGCGTGGGGCCGCATCCGCGGAACACCAGCGCTCCCCCGCCCATCTGTCGGGCCACCACCAGGATCGCGTGGACGCCGGAGCTGTCCATGAACCCGAGTCCCGTGCAGTCCACGATGAAGTCTCGATCCGGCTCCACCCGCTCCGCGATGTGGTCACGGAGCCGATCGGCGTTGGTCGAGTCGACCTCGCCGACCAGCCGGCACCCATTCGGGGTGTCCTCGATCGTGAGCGCGGTGCCCTTCGCCCGCATGCGGCTCCTTCCCCGAACGGGGAGGGTACCGCCTGGGCTCGCGGCGAGGCAAAGCGCCGCCGGATGCGACCGCCGGAGCCCGTCCAGCCAGCGCCCGACCTCCGCCCTCAGTCGTCGGCCGGGCCGTCCTCCTGCTCCGACCCGTCGTCGTCGGCCTCCTCGCCGATGACCTCGAACCGCTCGTCCAGGGTCACCTCGACCACCGAGCCGTCGGGCAGCCGGACCTCGACCCCGTACGCGGCCCCGTCGTCGCCGATCTCGGTCTCGATGACGGTCCCTCCGCCGGTGTGTTCGAGCGCCGCGCGGGTGGCTCGTTCACGGTCCGAGCCGCTCAGCGGCCGGTCATCATCGCCGGCGGTGGCCACGGCCAGCGCCGTGCCGCCTCCCACCAGGACCAGCGCGATGGTCCCCGCCACCAGCCATCTGGTGTTCCGTCGATCCACGGCTCCTCCTTTCGTCGACCGAGGCGACCTTGGCACCCGGGCGATGAGAGGACCGTGAGCCGTGGATGAGAAGCGGTCACTGCGGCATCCTCACGGTCACCGAGGCTCCACCCTGGGGATGGTTCTCGGCCAGGGCCGTTCCGCCGTGCGCTTCGGCCACGGCGCGAACGATGGCCAGCCCCAGCCCCGCGGCCCCGTCTCGCCTCGACCGCGCGGCATCGGGCCGGGCGAACGCCTCGAAGGCCCGGGCCAGGAACGCCTCGGGAAACCCCTCGCCGGAGTCGCGAACCTCGAGGACCAGCCAGCCGTCCTCGGAAGCCGCGCGAACGGTGACGTTCCCTCCCCGACCGGTATGCCGGAGCGCGTTGTCCACCAGGTTCCCGAGCACCTGTCGGAGACGAAGCGGGTCGACGGACGCCGCGAGGCCCGGCGGCACTCGGGCATCGATCGCCACGCCGACAGCCTCGGCGCGCCGCGCGTAGTCGTCGATCGCCGCAGCCACCACCGGCGCCAACTCCACCCGTTCGCGCCGCACCGGGAGGCGCCCTCGATCGGCCCGGGCCAGGACCAGGAGATCCTCGGCCAGCCGAACCAGCCGGTCGCTCTCCTCGGCGGCGCTCCGCAGGGCCTCCTGCAGCTCATCGACGGACCTCGAGCGCCGCAGGGCCAGGTCGAGCTCGACCCGGAGGTTGCTCAGCGGGGTCCGGAGCTCGTGACTGGCCTCGTCGACGAACCGACGCTCCCGGAGCAGGGCCTGCTCCAGACGATCGAGCATCTCGTTCAGGGTCGCACTGAGTCTGGCCAGCTCGTCGCGGGTCCCCGGAACGGCCAACCGGCGACCGGGCTCGAGTGTGGAGATGGCCGCGGCCTCCGCTCGCATCCGCTCGACCGGACGGAGCGCGGCGCCCGCCACGACCCAGCCCACCACCGTGGCCAGGGCCAGGGCCACCGGGCCGCCCACGGCGAAGATCACCGCCAGGCGGGCCAGGGCCTCGTTCCGATCGTCCAGGGACGAGCCGACCACCAGGATGCGATCGGACCCGACCGGGAGGGCCAGCAACCGAGCCGACACCGGCTCCTCCGCGGTCCGCACGGTGCGCTCGATGAGCTGTGCGTCGTCGATCGCGCGGATCGCATCCGGCCCCAGCACCGGTCGTCCGGCCAACCCCGGGGACGAGGCCAGGACCATCCCGTCCGACGACAGGATCTGGGCGAACGCATCGTCGGGCTCGGCCAGCCCGGCCCCCGTCCCAAGGTCCCGGGTCTCTTCCAGCGTCGGCAGGATCGCGTCCGCTCTCGACCGCAGGCCCGCGTCCACCGCGTCGGTCAGGTCGGCCCGCAGTCGGATGTACACGAACGTGCCCACCGCCCCGAGGACCATCGCCATCAGCGCGGCGGTGACCACGGTGAGCCTAGTTCGGAGGGCCATGATCCTCCCGCATGCGGTAGCCGGCGCCCCGCACGGTCTCGATCGATTCCTTGCCGAACGGCCGGTCGACCTTCTCCCGGAGGTACCGCACGTACACGTCCACCACGTTCGAGTCGCCGTCGTAGGCGAAGTCCCACACGTGCTCGATCAGCCGGCTCCGGCTCAGGACCTCGCCGGGATGGCGGGCGAAGTACTCGAGCAGCGCGAACTCCTTCGGGGTCAGCTCGATCGGCACGTCGCCCCGAGCCACCCGGCGGGTGGCGGGGTCCACGATCAGGTCGCCCACCCGCAGGGTGGACGGACGTTCCGATGCACCTCGCCGCACCAGCGCACGGAGCCTGGCCAGCATCTCTGCGAACGAGAACGGCTTGGTCAGGTAGTCGTCGGCCCCGGCATCGAGGCCGGCGACCCGGTCGGGGACCGAGTCCCGGGCCGTCAGCATCAGCACCGGTGCCCACCGGCCCGACTCACGGAGGCGCCGGCAGATCTCGAACCCGTCGAGGTCCGGGAGCATGACGTCGAGGACCACGGCGTCGTAGGGGTTCTCCGACGCCAGCCACAACGCCTCGCCCCCGTCGGCGGCGGTGTCGACCGCGTACCCCTCCTCCTCCAGCCCCCGCCGCAGCAGGCCGGCCAGCTTGACCTCGTCCTCCACCACCAGCAGCCGCATGGCACGTCCTCCTCGGTCAGCCTAGGCCAGGAAGGATGAGAGAGGGATGAGTGAGGGCTCAGCCGGCGTGGAACGCGGTCAGCCGCTCCGCCTCCTCGGCGAGCTTCCGGCGCGTATCCGCGGACAGGCGGCCGAACGGCTCCAGCCGGATCCGGCCCTGCTCGTACCGCCACGTCCCCGCCACGGCGCCGTCGACCAGGAAGGTCGGGACCGAGTGCGGCGTCTTCGTGTCGAAGACCCGCGGGCGGTACGCCTCCGGGAGCACCTGGGTCCGTCGCGCGTGCGCCAGGAGGATGGCGTCCCACGTCGGGATGAAGCGCACGGGCGCCGGCGTGTCGGGGTCCGGCAGTGGCGCCCGGGGGAGGTCGAGGAGCTCCCCACCGGCCTCGTCCCGGAATCGCCGGAGCCGGAGCGACGCCGCGGCCGGGCGGAGCGCAGCGACCGGGAGCCCGGCCCAGTTCGCCGCGTCGCTCAGCGGCGCCGGGCCGAACGCCCCCAGGTACCGGCGGAGGAGGTGGACCCTCCCCTCGGCCTCGGTCGCCGACCGATGCTGCACCCACCCATCGGCCAGCCCGTACAGATCCGCCCGCCGCTGCTCCCACGTGCCGGACGGCGGCACCCGCACCATGTCCAGCCACATGCCGGCGCCGGACCAGGCCATGCGCGGGAACCCTTCGGCCTGAAGCAGCTCGACGAGCTCTCGCTGCCGGCGCGGACCATCGGCCAGCGCCCGCCGCAGCAGGCGCGCGACCTTCTCCATGTCGATGCTCCCGGCTTGGCGCCGTCCGACCCGCGACCACCACTCCCGCCGGACCGTCCGGATCCCCTCGAGGAACCGGGCGTAGTCGCCGGCCGAGACGATGTGGATCGTGGCCCGCATCAGCGTGGCCTGGATCAGCCGGCGCCGCTCCATGGCCTTCGTCAGGGCGTCGCGATCGAAGTCGCTCAGCCTGGACCACAGCCCGATATACGCCGACGGCGAGTACTGCGCCTGGATGCCACCGATCCGCTCGACCGCTCGGACCAGCGGCAGATCGGAACGCTCCAGGAGCAGCTGCCGGGCCAGCAACGCTCGGTTCAGCTGGCGCGTCGTCAGGACCCGCTCGCTCACCTCGGGGATTGTGCCCGGGCCCGGTCGGCGACGTCGGCCCCCCAGGCCGGGTCGAACGGCCGACCTGAACGGCAGGCGGCGACCCGAGCACACCCCGGCGAGAGAGTTCGAAAGACTCGCGCGACCTCGGCGCCTCCGTCGCGAGGCGGCCCGGCCACCTCGCCGGAGGGACGTGTGGCCGAGCACATGCGCAGCTCCGCGCTGCAGCACCGCATGTTCCTGAACATCCTCAGGAACGTGGAGGGGGTCTCGCAGCCGCCCGGCCGGTCACGGCCGCTACCCCAGCGGTGCCAACAGGCCCTTCTTGCCTTCGAAGGCGAACAGGAGCAGATCGACCATTCGGAACGTCGTGTTGTTGGGGCCCAGCGACGGACGCCATGCGGCGTTCCGAACGATCGACACATCGCTGCCTTCCATCGCCCGATGGAATGTCTCGGAGACCAGCCGGGCGCCGACACCCTTAAGCCTGCCCCGGTTCAGTTCGGCTTCCCGGAGGATGTAGAACCACAGCGGGGTGTTCCGGAGCAGCGCATCGCGCTGGGGCCCCGTCAGCCCGTCGAGGTCGGCCCCGTCGCGTCCGTCGCGGATCTTGGCCTTGGTGAGCTTGGTGAGGATCACCCCTCGGCTCCGCAGGAACGTGGCCATCTGCTGGCCCGTGGCCAGGGTCACCATCTTGGCCCGGGTGAGGTTGCGGAAGGCCAGGTTGGCCTCCGCGGCCGGGAAGCCCGGGAGCCGCTTCAGGGTCGCCACGAGCGCGGTATCGATTCGCATGGTTCGGTTGAACTTGCCCTCGGGCACAGCGAGGTTGGAGCGACCCGCTTCGCGGAAGTCGTACAGCCTCCGGAAGTCTGCGATCCAGTTGCT
>DASQWG010000018.1:0-2751 GCA_035640375.1 Actinomycetota bacterium | reverse complement strand
TCGCGACCTCGTCGAACCCGTACGCCCGTCGCGCCGACTTGCCGATGCCGATCTCGATCTCCATCCGCCGACGGTATCACCGGTCCCTCGGCCGTTCAACGCATCCTCGGACGACCACAGAGGCGTGCGCCTACACTGGTGGCATCAGCGAGACCATCTCCAGACCGACCGACGCCTCGGCGATCGCACCGGAGCGCCGGAAGCGCCGTCCCGGGTGGATCCTGCGCCTGATCGGCAAGATCCTCCTGACCGCGGCGTTCATCGTCGGCGCGTACATCCTGTGGCTGCTGTGGGGCACCGGCTTCTACTACGATCGCCAGCAGGACCGCCTGTTCGAAGAGTTCGAGGCCAGTATCGAGGCCGAGCCGAATCCCGGCCCCGGCACGGAGCCCCCAAGCGACCCCCGCATCAAGCCAGGCCAGGCCTACGCGATCCTCCGGATCCCCTCGATCGGGGTGAACGAGGTGGTGGTCCAGGGGGTGGCCGTGGAGGATCTCAAAGCCGGCCCCGGCCACTACGAGGAGACGGCCGACCCGTGGGATACCGAGGGCCGCGTGGGCATCGCCGGCCACCGCACCACCTACGGGGCGCCGTTCTGGGATCTCGACATGATGCGACCCGGGGACGAGATCCGACTGCTCACCGAGGAGGGAGCGTACCGGTATGAGGTCACGGAGGTGCGAGACGTGCTCCCGAGCGCGGGGTGGGTACTCCGGGACACCGAACAGCCGTCGCTGGTGCTGACCACGTGCACGCCGCGGTTCTCCGCCGCCCTCCGGCTGATCGTCTTCGCCGACCGCGTTGCTTAACCGGCCACGGCCGGCGCGAGGTATCCCAGCTCCTCCAGCTTGGTCACGAGGATGTCGAGGCACTCACGAGGGCTCAGCCGTTCGGTGTCGACGACGACCTCCGGGTCCAGCGGCTCCTCGTACGGATCGTCGACCCCCGTGAACCCGGTGATCTCGCCGGCGAAGGCCTTCTGGTACAGGCCTTTCACGTCGCGGCGAGCACACTCCTCGACCGAGCACTTCGTGTACACCTCGACGAACCGCGGGATGCTGGCACGGACGCGGTCCCGAGCCTCTCGGTAGGGGGAGATCGCCGAGCACACCACGGCCGCGCCGTGGTACGTCAGCCGCTCGGCCACCCACCCGATCCGCAGGATGTTGGTGTCGCGGTCCTCCTTCGAGAACCCGAGGCCCTTCGACAGGTGCGTGCGAACCACGTCGCCATCGAGGAGCTCGAAACGGTGCCCGCGCTGCTCGAGGACGTCGACCAGCATCTCGGCCAGCGTGGACTTCCCCGAGCCCGACAACCCTGTGAACCACACCGTGAACCCACCGGGCGCCGGCTCGGGGCCGAAGTGCGTGCTGGTGGTGATCCAGTGGGCCTCGACCTCGCTCACAGGATCGACCGTCCCTGGACGCCCTCCGGCTCCGCTACCCCGAACAGCTTCATCACGGTGGGGCCGACGTCGATCAGGCTGAGGTCCTGGCGCTTCCCGGTGGGCTGGTCCGGCAGGCCGCGCATCACGAACACGCCGGTCCGGTCGTGGTTGGCGCCGTCGGGCCCGGTGTCGTTCTCGTAGGTGAAGACCTCTCCGCCCTCCATGTTCACGGTGCCCACCGAGCGCCACTCGAGGTCGCCGAAGTACACGATGAGGTCGGGGGCCACGCCGCGAACGTCCGGGTAGACGTCCTCCGGCTTGATCACCCGGTTGCCGAGGGGGCGGCCGTCGGGTCCGTCCATGGCCTCGAGGCGTCGGGCCAGCTCGTCGCGGGTCTCCTCGTACCGGGACGGCTCCACCACGCCTCGGGGCTCCCTCCCCTGCACGTTGAGGAACAGGCGTCCGTAGTAGCCCCCGTCCCCCCAGGCCACGGTCCGGCTCCAGTCGACCGGGGCGTCCCCGATCGAGGTGCGCTGGTCGACCGGCTCGATCAGCGTCAGATACCCCTCGCGGATCAGCCAGTCGTTGAAGCACACCCCGCCGGTCATCGCTCGGGCCCCATGGTCCGACATCAGGATCGTCACGGCGTCGTCAGGGAGCGCCTCGAGGAGCGAGCCGATCTCCGCGTCGAGCATCCGATAGTAGTCCTCGAACGACGACTCGAACGGATTCCCGGGCTCGTACTTGGGGTGGGCTGGATCGCTGTACTGCCAGAACACGTGGTGGAGCCGGTCGAGCCCCATCTCGACCATCATGAACAGGTCCCACGGCTTGTTCCGCACCAGTCGGCGGGCTACCTTGAACCTCCGCTTCGTCATCTCGTGGCACTGCCGGAGGACGAAGTCGGCCCCCTGACGGCGGAAGTTCGGGATGTCGAAGATGTACTCGCCGACCTCCTCTTCGACCTCGGCCTTCAAGCCTTCCGGCCAGGTGTACTGCTCGGCCGAGGGCGGGGTCAGGAAGCACGACACCCGCCATCCCTGCACGGGCCGAACGGGATAGGCCGGGGGCACACCGATCAGCAAGGACCGCTTGCCGGCATCGCCGAGGAGATCCCACACCGCCGGCTCCTTCACGGCCAGCGAGGTGGCGATGGCCAGCCCCTCGTACGAGGTGTCCTTGCGGTTGCGGAACCCGTAGATCCCCAACTGACCCGGCGTCTTGCCGGTCATGGCGCAGGCCCACGCCGGGACCGTGATCGGAGGGGTGATGCTGGCCAGGTCGCCGTGGAGACTGCCCTCCATCAGCGAACGGACGTTCGGCATCACGCCGGCGTACCGGTCGAACAGCAAGGCGGGGGTGGC
>DASQWG010000017.1:0-6312 GCA_035640375.1 Actinomycetota bacterium | reverse complement strand
GATCAGGACGGCGACCGGGGGAGCCGCGGAGCCGAGGGCCGAGCAGGCCCTGGCCAGCCCCGCTCGCCCCTCGTACCGGCGCGTCCTGCTGAAGCTGTCCGGGGACGCCTTCGCCCCGTCTGGAGGGGACTTCGGGATCTCCGAGGAGTCGGTCGAGCAGCTGGCCCGCCAGCTCGCCGAGGTGTTGACCCTCGACGTCGAGCCGGCCGTGGTGGTCGGCGGCGGGAACATCTTCCGCGGCCGCGACGCCCCCCGGATGGACCGGGCTCGAGCCGACTACGTCGGCATGCTGGCCACGGTGATGAACGCGCTGGTGCTTCAGGACGCGCTCGAGCGGATCGGGGTGGTCACCCGGGTGCAGACGGCCATCGCCATGGCCCAGGTCGCCGAGCCGTACATCCCACGGAAGGCCATGCGCCACCTGGAGAAGGGCCGGGTGGTCATCTTCGCCGCCGGCCTGGGACGCCCGTTCTTCTCGACCGACACGACCGCAGCCCAGATCGCCCTGGAGATCCACGCCGAGGCCATCCTCAAGGGGACGGGGGTGGACGGCGTGTACGACGCCGACCCGAACGCGAACCCGGGCGCGACGAGGTTCGACGATCTCGAGTACATCGAGGTCCTGAAGCGGGGCCTCCAGGTGATGGACGCCACCGCCATCTCGCTGTGCATGGACAACGGCCTGCCGATCATCGTGTTCAACTTCCGGGAGGAGGGCAACATCCGCCGGGCGGTGCTGGGCGAACGGATCGGCACCCTGGTGCACTCGGGATCGGGCCGATGACGGCGGAGACCACGTTGAAAGAGGCGGGCCACAAGATGGAGCGCGCCGTCGAGGTGACGCGCGAGGAGTTCGCCGGCGTGCGCACGGGCAGGGCCACCCCCGCGATCCTGAACCGGGTGACGGTCGAGTACTACGGCACGCCCACGCCGATGAACCAGCTGGCCTCGTTCTCCGTTCCGGAGCCGCGCCTGCTGGTGATCCAGCCGTACGACCGGGGCGCCATGGCGGCCATGGAGAAAGCCATCATGCAGTCGGACCTTGGCCTCAGCCCCTCGAACGACGGTCAGGTGATCCGCCTGGCCTTCCCCCAGCTCACCGAGGAGCGCCGCAAGGAGCTGATCAAGGTCGTTCACGGGCGAGCCGAGGACGGCAAGGTGGCCGTGCGCAACGTCCGTCGCCACGCCAAGGAAGAGCTCGAGCGGCTGAAGAAGGACGGGGAGATCTCGGAGGACGACCTGAACCGGGCGGAGAAGGAGCTGCAGAAGCTGACCGACCAGCACGTGGCCCGGATCGACGAGCTCCTGTCGCACAAGGAGCAGGAGCTGATGGAGGTCTAGGGAGTGCCCGAGGGAAGCGAGCCGAGCTAGTGGGACAGCCGCCGGAGGAACGAGAGCGCCGGGACGAGGACCTGTTCGAGGACCTCGACGACTTCTTCGCACCTCTCGAGGACGCGGGGTGGCCCGAGGGCGAGGAGGGGGACGTACCCGAGGGTGGCTCGGGGCCGGCACCCGGCCCGTCAGGCGAGGGGAGCGCCACGCTGGAGGACTGGGACGTGGCGATCGACGTCCCCGGGGCGGACGAGCTCCTGGCCGCCGGGGAAGGCGAAGAGCCGGACCAGCCCGCCGTCGAGGCCGAGGAGGTCGAGCCGGCGCAGGCTGGCGACGAAGGCGTCGCCGCGGACGAGGGGACGGAGGACGTTCCCGAGCCCGTCGAGGCCGCCCCTGGTGAGGAACCCGAGGGCCCGCTAAGCGTCGAGGACCTCCGCACGGCCCCGTCGGCGTACGCGGACCTCCCCGGCCCCGAGGACTCGGAAGAGGGCGAGGAGGGTGACGAGGCCGGCGTGGCCGAGGAGCCCGAGGAGGCCCGGCCCCTGCTCCCCGAGGAGGTCACGGCCGAGGACCTGTTCGAGGAAGAACCGGCCGAGCCAGTGGACATCCCCGAGCCGGCGGTCGGGGCCGGGGCCAAGGCGCCGGCCGAGGAGGCCCCGGATCCCGAGGCCATCGAGGCCGCCGCCGAGCACTTCGCCACCGGCGTTCGCGAGACCCCCGATGCCGTGGAACGGGAACTGTTGGCCGATCTCGAGGGGGAGGAGGAGGACGGGGAAGCCGAGACCGTGACCGTGGCGCCGCCCGCGCCGTCCGCCGAGGCGCCCAGCTGGCAGGAGGGCGCCGAGGCCGTCATCGAGGAGCCTGTCGGCGCTCCGCCCGTGGGGCGGAACCTCACCGCCGCCGTCGCCAGCGGGGGGCTCCTGGCCGTCGCCGTGCTGGCCCTCTTGCTGATCGGCAAGGGTGCTTTCGCGTGGTTCGCCGGGCTGGTGGTCCTGCTGGGCCAGGCGGAGCTGTATGCGGTGATGCGGACGCGCCGGCTTCAGCCGGCCACCCTGCTTGGGCTGGTCTGCGGGGCCTTCATCCTGGCCGGGTCGTACCTGCACGGGCCGGGGGCGGCGCCCTTCGGGCTGGCCCTGGCCATGGGCCTGACGGTGCTGTGGTACATGGCCGCCCCGGCGCCGTTCCGTCGCAGCACCACGGCGAACGTCGGCGCCACCATCCTCGGCACGGTGTACGTCCCGTTCCTGGCCTCGTTCGCCCTGCTCCTGTTGGCCCTTCCCGGCGACACCGGTCGGAACGCCTTCCTGGTGGTGGTGGGCCTGACGGTCCTCTACGACGTCGGCGCCTACGCCGTGGGAAGCATGTGGGGGAACCGGCCTCTGGCACCTACGATCAGCCCGAACAAGTCGTGGGAGGGCGTGATCGGGGGGACGCTGGTGATCCTCCTCGTGGCCGTGTCGATCATCCCCGCCATCGACCCCTTCGAGAGTTCCACAGCGGTGGGCCTGGCCCTGGTGATCGCCCTGGTGGCCCCGATCGGCGACCTGGTGGAGTCGGCGCTCAAGCGGGACCTCGGCGTCAAGGACATGGGGACGATCCTCCCCGGCCACGGGGGCATCCTCGACCGGATCGACGCGATCCTGTTCACGGCCCCGGCCGCCTACTACTTCCTCCTGCTGGTCCTCTGAAGCCTCCTCCCGGATTTTCCAGGGGGGAGCAGGTACATTGGAGAGCGATGCGACGGCTGGTCATCCTCGGCTCGACGGGTTCGATCGGGACCCAGGCGCTCGACGTGGTTCGCCGGAACCCGGACCGCTTCGAGGTGGTCGGGCTGGCCGCAGCGCAGAGTCACGAGCTGCTGGTCGGCCAGACGCGCGAGTTCCTCCCACCGGTGGTCGCGGTCACCGACGACCGGGCCGCCGAGGAGCTGCGGGAGGCCCTGTCCGGCCTGCGGCGGGTCGAGGTGATCGCCGGAGCCGACGCGGCCGAGCGGCTGGCCAGGGACTCCGACGCCGACATGGTGGTCAACGCCATGGTCGGCGCGGTCGGGCTGGGACCGACGCTGACCGCCCTCCAGTCCGGCAAGATGCTGGCCCTGGCCAACAAGGAGAGCTTGATCGTCGGGGGCGAACTCGTCATGGACCTGGTCAAGGGCGAGCCCGACCGTCTCGTCCCCGTCGACTCGGAGCACGCCGCGCTGGCGCAGTGCCTGCGGGGGGAGCGCCGCGAGGACCTCCGCCGGGTGATCATCACCGCCTCGGGCGGGCCGTTCCGTGGCTGGAAGCGGGATGAGCTGGCTCGGGCGTCGGTCAAGGAGGCCCTGGCTCATCCCACGTGGAAGATGGGCCCGAAGATCACGATCGACTCGGCCACGCTGATGAACAAGGGCTTCGAGGTGATCGAGGCCCACTACCTGTTCGGCCTGGACTACGAGCGGATCGCCGTGGTCGTCCATCCGGAGTCGCTGGTCCACGGCATCGCGGAGTTCCTCGATGGGAGCCTCATCGCGCAGGTGGCCGCGGCCGACATGCGCCTGCCCATCCAACTGGCGCTGGCGTTCCCGGACCGGCTACGGGCCGGGATCCGCCCACTCGACCTCACCCAGGTTGGGTCCCTGACGTTCGACTCCCTCGACCACGAGGCCTTCCCTGCCGTGGACCTGGCGTACCGGGCCGGCCGGCTCGGCGCGACGTTCCCGGCCGTCATGAACGCGGCCAACGAGATCGCGGTGGCGGCGTTCCTCGACGAACGGATCCCCCTCACGGCCGTCCCCGAGGTCGCCGCCAGCGTCGTGGACGACCACGAGCCGGCGAAGGTGGTGTCCCTCGTGACGCTGGAGCGGGCCGATGCCTGGGCTCGCCGGAGGGCGGCCGAGCTGATCGACGCTCGCTGACGCGGATGCTCGCCGGCATCCTGCTCTTTATCGTCGGCGTCCTGCTGATGATCCTGGTGCACGAGCTCGGTCATTACGTCGCGGCGAAGCGGTTCGGGATCAAGGTCGAGGAGTTCTTCCTCGGGTTCGGCCCCCGATTGTGGTCGTTCCGGCGCGGCGAGACCGAATACGGGATCAAGGCGATCCCGGTGGGCGGCTACGTGCGCATCGCCGGGATGAACCCGTTCCAGGAGCCACCGCCGGAGGACCGCGGGCGGCTCTTCGGCGACAAGCCGGGGTGGCAACGAGCCATCGTGCTGGTGGCCGGGGCCGTCACCCACTTCGTCCTGGCCTTCCTCCTGCTGGCCGTGTTCTTCTGGTTCGTGGGGATCCCCGAGTACGGCCGGCCGCAGGTGGCCCGGGTCCAGTCGACGCTCGACGGTGCCCCGTCCCCGGCCGCCCAGGCCGGCTTGCGAGCCGGCGACGTGTTCGTGGAGGTGGAGGGGGAGTCGATCCGCTCCCACGAGGAGCTCCAGGGCCTCATCGACCGGAGCGTGGGGCAGGAGCTCGAGCTCGTGGTGGAGCGCGACGGCGACCGGGTGCCGGTCAGGGCCACGCCGGTGCTCTCGGAGGTCGAGGGCGAACCGATCGGCCGGCTGGGCATCCTGCTGACCCGCGAGTTCGTCGGCCGGGATCGATCAGGGCCGGTGGAAGGCCTCGGGGACGCCGCCGCCGGGCTCGGCACGTTCACCGTCGAGTCCCTCCGGGCAATGGGGCGGGTGTTCGGGCCGGAGGGTCTGGGCCGGGTCACCGAGGCGCTGTTCGGTGAGGAACGAACCGCGGACGATCCCGTGGGGATCGTCGGGGTGGCTCGGGTAGCCGGGCAGGCGGCCGAGGCCGGGCTCCTGGAGGCGTTCATCGAGCTGTTCGCGTTCTTCAACGTGTTCGTGGGGATCCTCAACATCCTCCCGCTTCCGCCGCTCGACGGCGGGCACCTCGCCGTGCTGGGCTTCGAGTCGGCCACCGGACGGCGGGTTGATCCCCGCCGCCTCGTTCCGCTAACCGCGCTGGTGGCCGGCTTCCTGATCCTGTTCACGCTGGCGCTGACGTACCTCGACGTGGTCAGCCCCATCCCGAACCCGTTCCAGTAGCCGGCCGATAGACTGGATCCGTGCTCACCGAACGCCGGAAGAGCCGGCAGATCCGGGTCGGCTGGGTCGAGGTCGGCGGCGACGCCCCCATCCGCGTCCAGTCGATGACCACGACGAAGACCGCAGACGTGAACGCCACGCTCCAGCAGATGGCGGCGCTGGTGGCGGCGGGCTGCGAGATCGTGCGCGTGGCAGTCCCCCACTGGGAGGACGCCCGGGCCCTCGAGCAGATCGCCGAGCACGCCACGATCCCCGTGGTGGCCGACATCCACTTCCAGTGGAAGTACGCCATGGCGGCGCTGGAGGCCGGGATCCACGGGCTTCGGATCAATCCCGGAAACATCAAGTACCAGGACAAGGTGCGGCTGATCGCCCGAGAGGCCAAGGCGCGCGGCGTGCCGATCCGCATCGGCGTCAACGCCGGTTCGCTCGAGAAGGACCTCCTGGAGCGGCACGGCCGCCCCAGCGCCGAGGCGCTGGTCGAGTCGGCTCTCAACGAAGCCCGGATCCTGGAGGACGAGGACTTCGCCGACATCAAGATCTCGGTCAAGCACTCGAACCCCGCCGAGATGATCCAGGCGTACCGGCTGCTGGCCGAGGCGTGCGACTACCCGCTCCACCTCGGGGTGACCGAGGCCGGCCCGTCCCCGGCCGGGGCGGTCAAGTCGGCCGTGGGGATCGGCACGCTGCTGGCCCAGGGCATCGGGGACACGATCCGCGTGTCGCTGACCGACGACCCGGTGGAGGAGGTCAAGACCGGGATCTGGATCCTCCAGTCCCTGGGACTCCGGCGCCGCGGCCTCGACCTGGTGGCCTGCCCGTCGTGCGGCCGGGCCGAGGTGGACGTACTGGGCCTCACGAGGCAGGTGAACGAGGCCCTCGAGAAGGAGGGCTTGAAGTCGCCGATCCGGGTTGCGGTCATGGGCTGCGTGGTGAACGGGCCCGGGGAGGCTCGCG
>DASQWG010000016.1:0-2449 GCA_035640375.1 Actinomycetota bacterium | reverse complement strand
CCCGCCTCGCGGCCGGCTCGCTCGTCCTCCTCCGAGGAGCGCGCGGTGACCATGACGATCCGGGTGTCCTCGGACCGGGACTTGATCGCCCGGCACACCTCGTAGCCGTTGAGGCCGGGCATCATGACGTCGAGGATGACCACGTCGGGCTGGAGGATGTCGGCCAGCGCCAGGCCGGCCTCCCCGTTGGGGGCCACGGCCACCTCGTAGTCCTCCATGCCGAGCAGCGTCCGAAGGACCTCCCGAACCGTGGGGTGATCCTCGACCACCAGGATCTTCCGCTTGCTCACTCGCGCTCCGATCGCACAGCCGCGGTCGGACGTCGGGCGCCCGGACCGGCACGCTAGGGGTATCGGCGGTGAAGGGTCAGCCCTTAACGGGGTGCGTCAACCGGCCTCGGGGCCGTCCCCCGCCTGGGCCAGGGAGCCGTGCTCCTCGTGGAGGCGCCGCTTCACCTCGTCCTGGAGGAGGTCCAGGACCCGGATCACCTGGGAACGCGTCTCGGACACGCCCCGCTCCTCCTGGTCGATCCGGCCCACCGCGGCCTCGATGTCCTCGTCGGACAGCAGGGGAAGGTTGGAGAGGTTGGCGTCGGAGAGCAGCCGCTCGACCCGGCGGCGGGCCAGGGCCAGCTCCTCGTCGGGGAGCGACACCATGGGCGCCTCGCCGCGCGAGGGGCCCCGGGGGCCTTCGGAGAGAACCGAGACCACCCGCTCCACCACCGGCTGGGGCTCGCCGCCGCTCCGGCGGCGGTCGAGCTCGTCACGGAGGATGTCCCGGCGCCCCTGCAGGAGGCGGCGCAGGAACGAGAGGTACTCGAGCTCGGCCCGGGCCAGGTCTCGGCGCCGGCGGACCTCGAGGTCGTCCAGCTCTCCAAGGCCGGCCGTGAACCCATCGGCCAGCACGTGGTCGATCCGTCGCTTCCCTCCAACCAACGGCGCGTCGCTCATCCGTCCCTCCCCGTGATGCCGGTGATCGCCCGGGCCTGGTCGGGCGTGGCGATCTCCCGTCCGATCTCATCGGCGATCCTGACCACCCTGGCCACCAGCTCCTCGTTGGAATCGGCCAGGCGGTCCTTGGCGTAGTGGATCGTGTCCTCGAACCCCGTCCGAACGTGTCCGCCGAGCGCCAGCGCCGCCAGCGTCACCGGCAGGTGGCTCCTGCCGATCCCCGTCGCCGACCACGTCGCTCCAGCGGGGAGGATCGACACCATGTGGACGACCGCCTCCGCCGTCCCGGCCATCCCCCCCGGGACACCCAGGACCAGGTCGAAGTGTTGGTGCCGAGGCTCGCTGTCGAACTCGGCGACCAGCAGGCGAGCGGTCTCCACCATGCCGGTGTCGAACACTTCGAACTCCGGCTGGATCCCCAGCTCCCGCGTCCGCTGGAACAGCCGCTCCACGAGCGGGAGGGGATTCTCGAACACCCCTCGACCGAAGTTCACCGTGCCCGTGGTCAGCGTGGCCATCTCCGGCTTCAGATCGAGCGGCTGGGCCCGCTCCTCCTCGGTCATCCCCACCGAGCCACCGGTCGAGGTCTGGATCACGATGTCCGGCACCCGCCGCCTGATCGCGTCCATGACCACGCCGAAGCGGTCCCGGTCCTGCGTGGGGACGCCGGTCTCGTCACGAACGTGGAGGTGGACGATCGAGGCACCGGCCTGGCGGCACCGGGCCACCTCCTCGGCGATCTCTTCCGGCCTGATGGGCAGATTCGGCTGCTCCTCCCGCCCCAGCTCGCCGCCGACGGGCGCCACCGTGATCACCAGGGGATCCACGAGGAAGAGCCTACCGCGCCGGCGAGGGGCCGCGCCCCGCGTCTCAGGCGGTGTCGGCGTGAGCGGGGCCGTCTTCCGCGGCGGCCGAGAAGCCCACGGCTCTCAGGATGTCCTCCGGCCGGAACGGCTTCCGGATGTAGTCGTCCGCGCCCGCGGCCAGGGCCGCCAGCTCGTCCTCGGTGGAGGTCATGGCGGTGATCATCACGATTTTGGGTGCGGCGGGACTGGCCTTGAGGGCGCGGCACACGTCGTAGCCGTTCATCCGGGGCATCATGATGTCGAGGAGCACGACGTCGGGCCGCACCACCTTCGCCAGCGCCAGGCCTGCCTCGCCATCCACAGCGGTGGCGACCTCGACCCCGGCCAGGCGCAGGATGGTCGAGAGCAGCTCCAGGATCGTGGCGTCGTCGTCGACCGCCACCACCTTGACCTTCCTGCTCACTGCCCCTCCCGACGGAGCGTCGGAGGACCGGAGCCGCCGTCGCCCGTCACCACGAGTTATCGGCGAGATCGAAGCGGCGCCTGAGTGGGTTCGTCCGAGTTGAGGGGATCCCGACCGGGCTCGGCGGTCGCCGCTAGCAGACCGCCGCCACGTACGGCGTGGGATTCACCAGAACGCCGTTCGGGTGGTACTCGAAGTGCAGGTGCGGCGTGCCGGTGGCGTTACCGGTG
>DASQWG010000015.1:0-3556 GCA_035640375.1 Actinomycetota bacterium | reverse complement strand
GACCGGATGGCCTCGTCCAGGGCGGCCTCCGAGGAAGCCTTCAAGGAGTCCGCGAAGACCGCCACGAACGTCACCAGGCCCAGGCCGATCATCAGCGCAGCGGCCGTCGACGCGGTCCGGCGGGGATTGCGCATGGCGTTCTCCCGCCCCAGGCGCCCCGCGAAGCCCATGGCCCGGAACGGCGCACCGAGCACACGCGCGATCGGCCGGGCCACCAGCGGCGACAGGATGGCCACCCCGACGAACGTCAGCGCGGCGCCAACCCCGACGATCAGCGCCGCGTCGGAGGGACCGCCGAACAGCCCGTACAGCAGCGCGGCCACGCCGATGACCGTGACCACGCCCCCGACGATAACCCGACGGCGAAGCGAGGCCGTGGGCCCGCCCTCACTCTCGCGGAGCGCCTCGATCGGTGACACCCGGGAGGCCCGCCGGGCCGGAGCCACCCCGGCCACCACCGTGACCACCGTGCCGATGGCCACACCGACCAGGAGCGTGCGCGGCAGGACGACCGCCCCCGTGGTCGGCAGGCCCGCGCCGAACGCGTCCAGCAGGGCCCGGAGCCCGAAGGACAGCAGGAGGCCCAGACCGATCCCCACCACCGAGGCCACCAGCCCAATGACCACGGCCTCGGCGAGGACCGAGATCTGGACCTGGCGCCGGCTGGCCCCGAGCGCCCGGAGCAGCCCGAGCTCCCGGGTCCGCTGGGTCACGATGATGTTGAAGGTGTTGAAGATGATGAACGCGCCGACAAACAGCGAGACGAAGGCGAACACCAGCAGGCCGGTGCGGAAGAACCCCAGGCCCTCCTGGATCTCGTCGGCGGTCTCGGCGGCGACGGTCGAGGCAGACACGGCCTCGTACCCATCCGGCAGCACCCGCTCGATGGCGGCCCGGAGGACCGCGGTGGAGACGTCTTCCTCCCCCACGACCGTGATCGCATCGAACTCGCCGACCCGGTCGAACACCTCCTGGGCCGTCCCCGGCTCGAACACCGTGAGCGTGCTGCCGCCGAGGCCCTCCAGCTCGCCGATCCCCACGGTGCCCGACAGCATGAACGATCGGGTCGGCCCGACCAGGATCACCTCGATCGGCTGGCCGATCCGGAAGCCGTACCGCTCCGCCGTCCCCGCGTCGACGGCCACCTCATTGGGACCGGGCGGCTCGCCCGAGCGAACCTCCAGGCCGCCGGACATCGGGTTCCACGACACCCCGATGGTCGGGGCCCCCATCGTCTCGATCGGGTCGCCGGTGTTCGGGTCGATCAGCTGCGCGTAGCCGGAGACTTCCCCGGTCGCGGTGGCCACGCCGTCGACCCCCTCGACCAGCTCCAGCAGGTCCTCCGGGACCGGTGGCTGCTCCGCGAACGCGCCGCCGCCGGGGTCCGCGAAGCCCGGGTCGAACGCCGACGCGCCGCGCACCACCACGTCGGCCTCCCGGGTCGTGCTGGCGAAGGCCTGGTCGAACGCCCGGCTGATCGTGTCGGTCAGCACCAGCGTCCCCACCACGAAGCCGACGCCGAGGACCACGGCCAGGGCGGTCAGGAGGAGGCGAAGCTTCCGGGCCAGGAGGCTCTTCAGGGTGGCCCGCCACACGGCGCTATACCTCGAGGAGCTTCAGGCGGTCCAGGATCCCCTCGGCGGTGGGGTCATGCATCTCGTCGACCACGCGCCCGTCGCCGAGGAACACCACTCGGTCGGCGCGGCTCGCCGCCGTGGCGTCGTGGGTCACCATCACGATGGTCTGCCCGTGGTCGTCCACCGCGGAGCGAAGGAACGCCAGCAGTTCGCCGCTGGCCCGGGAGTCGAGGTTCCCGGTGGGCTCGTCGGCGAACACGATGGTCGGCCGGCTGGTCAGGGCCCGGGCCGCGGCCACGCGCTGCTGCTGCCCGCCTGAGAGCTCGCTGGGCCGGTGGTCGAGTCGATCGCCGAGGCCGACGGTTCGGACCACGGTCTCGAACCAGGCCCGGTCGACGTCCCGGCCGGCGATGTCTAGCGGCAGGGTGATGTTCTCGGCCGCCGTGAGCGTGGGGACCAGGTTGTAGGCCTGGAACACGAACCCCACGCGGTCCCGCCGCAGGAGGGTCAGCCGCCGCTCGTCGAGGGTGGTGAGGTCGACCTCGCCGATGAAGACCCGTCCGGAGGTCGGCCGGTCCAGCCCGGCCATGCAATGTAGGAGGGTGGACTTGCCGGAGCCCGAGGGACCCATGATCGCGGTGAACCGCCCGGCCTCGAAGTCGAGGGTGATGCCCCGGAGGGCCTCCACCGCGGCCTGCCCCTCGCCGAAGACCTTCCGCAGCTCTGTGGCCCTGGCGGCGGGCGCCACCGGCTGATCGTCCGGCGCGCTGGTGGCCACGATGCTCCCTCCCTCCTGGTCTCCGTGCCGTCGGCGGGCAGACCAGGCAGACTATCAGCCTCGGGTGAACGGCCCGGGAACATCGGGTCGGTGGGACCCGAGCTCAGCGAAGGGGCCACCTCGTGCATCCATGGTTCGTGCAGGCAGAGGGAGAGGTGGTGGAGTTCCCCGCGAAGCCCGTCGAGGCATGGGCCCGCTTCGACGAGTTCTTCGAGGAGGAGCACGATCGTCTCTACAAGGCCCTGTACTTCGTGACCGGGAACCGCCAGGACGCGGAGGAGCTGATGCAGGACGCGTTCCTCAAGCTGTGGGAACGCTGGGGCGAGATCCACCGGATCTCGGATCCCGTCGGGTACCTCTTCCGCGTAGCCCTGAACGGGTTCCGGATGCGCCGGCGCCGAGCGGCGATGGCCATCCGGAAGGTGCTCCCGGTCGTGGAGCGGCGTGACGAGTTCCTCGACGCGGAGATGCGCGCAGACGTGCGGCGGCTCCTCCTCGGGGTCACCCCACGCCAGCGGGCCGCTCTCCTGCTCACGGACCTCCTCGGCTATCCGTCCGAGGAGGCGGCGCTCATCCTGCGCGTCCGTCCTTCGACCGTGAGGGCCCTGGCCACCCAGGGCCGACGGGCCCTTCGAGCGACGGAAGGAGCGCGGGATGCCTGACGTGCAGGAGGTGTTCCGCATGGCGACCCAGAAGGTGCGCCCCGATCCCGAGGCGATGGAACGGCAGAGCCGGACCCAACGGCGGCACGTGGTGAGGCAGCGGGCGGGTGGCTACGCGCTCTTGGCGATCCTGGTGATCGTCAGCGGGGTGATCGGCGTGATCGCTCTTCGAGATCGTGATGTCCAGCCCGCGAGCGAGGGGGGCCGAGCACCGTCGGCGGCCGAGCTGGCCACGAAGCCCTACTTCCTCGACCTAGACACGGGCGAGGCGACGCTGCTTCCGGAGAGCCTGGAGGGCGGCGAGGCCTATGTGGCGTCCCCCGACGGCACGAGGGTCGCCTTCGTGGGGAGTGGCACCGGGGGCGTCATCAAGATCGCGAACATCGATGGAACCGGTATGCGTTCACTCCCGCCGCCGCCGGAGGGGTTCGTCGATCTGACACCCCGGTGGTCGCCGGACGGCACCAGGATCGTCTTCCAGGAGCGATTCGATGACGACGACCACGTCGGAAACCTCTTCGTCTACGACCTCTCCTCAG
>DASQWG010000014.1:0-2162 GCA_035640375.1 Actinomycetota bacterium | reverse complement strand
AGGATCCACACCGGCGAGGAGCCCGTGCTCCACGATAGGCGGTCCCCCGGGCAGCGGGCCGCCCACCCTCCGCGGAGGCTTTTCACATTCAGGCTATGGATCGCTCCCGCTCCGGGGGCTTTCCGCGCCTGATTCGTTCTTTCACGCGAATTAGGGGTTCCGACGCTGCCGAGAGATCTCCGGACTGGTGATGGGCCAGGAGGCGTCGGACAATATCTCACAACGATCTTCCAGAGCTAGAGACCCTGGAATCGAGCCGAGCGGCCGGTCGACGTAACAGGCCACGACGTTGGTGCGTTGCTCACGATGCACGTGGCCTCGGCGTTCGATGTCCCCCCTCCGCAGTTGGGCCGTCGACGTCGCCAACATCTTCCATCCGCGGTTCGAGTGGTCGGAGCGGGTCCACGACCTGCAGACCCCGGGGGTCGGGGAGGAGATGCTCAAGGCGTCGCGGGCGGCGGAACCCGATGATCCGAGAAGCACCACGGCTCGCCTGGTCGTTGGGAGAGTGCCGCGGGAGCTGGCGATGGTCCTGGGGGCCGCTCATACGAGGTCATGAGCCAGAGCATCCTCGACTTCTACCGCTCCGCGATTCCCAACGTGAGTGCGGGCTGGTGGGAGGAGATCGCCGGTCCCACTCGCTCGCGAGGGCTTGTGCTGCTCCTGCCCGATCCTCCGGAAGACGAGGCGATGTCGTTGGAGGTGGCCGAGCGATTGGGGGCGGAGACGGCGAGGCTCGACGACCTCAACCACCGTTGGATGGCCGAGGCACCCGACCCGGTGGCCGCTGTCCTCGAGCACTTCTGGTCCTAGTTGGAGTAGCTCCGTGACCGGACCCCGATCGAAGCCCCTCGCCGTGGGGCGGAGGGCTCGCCGTCTGAGCAGGCGCGCGCTGAACCGGGCCCTGCTGGCCCGGCAGATGCTCCTCCGCCGCCGGAGGTTGCCCGCCGCAGAGGCCGTCGAGCACCTGGTGGGGATGCAGGCCCAGGTGCCCACCTCGCCGTACGTGGGGCTGTGGTCACGGCTAAGTCGGTTCCGGCCGGATCAGCTGGTCCGGTTGCTCACCGACCGGCGGGTGGTGCGGACCCCGCTGATGCGAACCACGCTCCATCTGGTCACCGACCGCGACTGCCTGGCGCTCCGCCCCGCGATCCAGCCGGTCCTCGTTGGCCGGTTCCAGACCAGCCAGTTCGCCCGGAACCTGGCCGGGATGGATCTCGACACCGTGCTGGCCGTCGGACGGCGACTCCTGGAGGACCGCCCCCGGACCACCGCCGAGCTCGGGAAGCTGCTCGGCGAGCGATGGCCCGACCGGGACGCCCAGTCCCTGGCCTACGCCGTGCGCTTCCTGGTGCCGCTGGTCCAGCTGCCACCGCGAGGGATCTGGGGAGCGAGCGGACAGGCCACCTGGGCCACGGCGGAAACCTGGCTAGGCCGCCGCATGGCCTCCAAGACCGCACTCGATCGGCTGGTCCTTCGGTACCTGGCCGCCTTCGGCCCGGCCATGGTCAGGGACATCCAGGCCTGGTGCTGGCTGACCCGCCTCAGGGAGGTCGTGGAGCGGCTGCGCCCGCAGCTGCGCACCTTCAGCGACGAAGCGGGGAACGAGCTGTTCGACCTCCCCGACGCCCCCCGGACCAGCCCGGACGCGCCGGCCCCACCGCGGTTCCTCCCCGAGTACGACAACCTCCTGCTGTCCCACGCCGACCGCACCCGCGTGGTCGCCGACGAACACCGGGGCCGGATCTTCACCAGGGGTTCCGTGCTCGTCGACGGCTTCGGCCGGGGAACCTGGACGATCGAGCGGCGGGCCGGCTCCACCCTCCTCCACGTGGAGACGTTCGAACCGATCACCCGAGCCGACCGTGCGGCGGTTGCGGACGAGGGTGCCCGGCTGCTGGCCTTCGCCGCGCAGGATGCCCGGGATCCGGACGTTCGGTTCACCGTCGCCAGCTGACGGAACGGCGGCACGACGGCACGACGGAAGGGGAACGTCGGAACAGCGTCAGAAGTCCCGGCCGCCCAGGGCCTCCCAGACCTCCTCGAGGGTCCCGAACGTGCGGCCCTCAGGCAACCGTCGGAGGATCTCCATAACGCTCGCCGGCGCCTCCTGCCCCGATGCCGACGTCAGCAAGGCCTGACGGTCCGCCGGAAACACCGAC
>DASQWG010000013.1:0-11658 GCA_035640375.1 Actinomycetota bacterium | reverse complement strand
GCCGGTGATGGCGCTCTTGCTGATCCTCGGGCCCAGGTTCCTGCCGGAGTACCGTGACCCCGACGCGGGCCGGCCCGACCTCGCCAGCGCCGCCCTGTCGCTGGCCGCCGTGCTGGCCGTGATCTTCGGACTCAAGCAGATCGCCCAGGACGGCCTGGCCTGGCTGCCCGTCCTGAGCATCGTGGCCGGGCTGGTCATGGGGCGAGCGTTCGTGTGGAGACAGCGGAGGCTGGCCGACCCGTTCATCGATCTGCGGCTGTTCCGGAACCGGGCGTTCAGCGCCTCGCTGGCCACCTACGGGGTCGGCATCCTGCTGGTGTTCGGCGGCTTCCTGTTCCTCCCGCAGTACCTCCAGCTGGTGCTGGGCCTCTCCCCGCTGGAGGCCGGCCTGTGGACGCTGCCGTGGGCCCTGGCCTTCGTGGTCGGCTCCAACGTGACCCCGATCATCGCCCGCCGGATCCGTCCCGCTCCGTTGATGGCCGGCGGGCTGGTCCTGGCCGGGGTGGGGTTCGGGGTGTTCACCCAGATCGATGGCGGCTCGGGGATCGGGGTGATCGTCCTGGGGTCCGTGCTGTTCTCCCTGGGGACCTCCCCGCTGTTCACGCTGACGAACGACCTGATCATCGGCTCGGCCCCGCCGGAGCGAGCGGGAGCGGCGGCGGGCATCTCGGAGACGTCCGCTGAGCTCGGAGGTGCCCTGGGGATCGCCGTGTTCGGCAGCATCGGAGTGGCCATCTACCGTGGCGTCCTGACCGGGGCGGTGCCGGCCGGCGTCCCCGTCGCCGCCGCGGAGGCCGCCCGGGACACCCTCGCGGAGGCACTCACGGTCGCCCGCGAGCTTCCCGGACCGGTCGGGGCCGCCCTGGTCGAGGTGGCCCGCAGCGCGTTCACCCAGGGCTTGCACGTCGCCGCGCTCATCAGCCTGATCGCCGCGATCGGCCTGGGCACCTTCGTGCTGGTCCTGTTGCGGCACGTTCCCGTGCCCTCGGGAGAGCCGGAGCCCGCGTTCCCACCTGATCGCTTCCTACCGCCCGATCATCCCGAATGGCCGGGCCATTGGGAGACGCCACCCGTGGCCTGGGAGGCCCTCGGCGTTAGGGTCGATGGCCCTGACGCGCTGGAGCAGGCCCGGCTGGCCCTCGCGGAGCTGCCGGAAGATCTGAAACAGGTGATCCTCCTGCGCGACGTCGAAGGCCGGACGCCGGATGAGGTCCGCGCGGCCTTGCGCCTCGGTCCCGACGAAGAGCTGGCCATGCTCCATCAGGCCCGAAGCCTGGTTCGCACTCGTCTGGAGCGCCACTTCGAAGGAAGAGGGAACGATGGCGGACCCTAGTGGGCCGAGTCCCGACGATCTTGCCTGCATCGACTTGGTCAACAAGGTAACCGAGTACCTCGACGGCACGCTGGACGAAGGCCAGCGAGAGGGCATCGAACAGCACCTCGAGGTCTGCGACGGGTGCCGAGCCGCTCTCGGTCAGTTCCAGACCGTGATCCGCCTCGTTGGTCGTCTCACGCCGGCCGACGTCGCCAGGATCGACGCGTTGACTCGCGATCGCCTGATGGCCACGTTGCGTGCAGCCCGACGCCGTTAGGAAACTCCGGACCCTACCGACACGACCGGACGGCCTCGACTACGCTCGTCCGTCATGATCGCGGCGCTGCGAGACCGCGTCCTTTCGATCGGGGCGGACGATGCCGACTCGACTGACCTGCGCTTCCGCAAACGGCTGCTCGTCGGAATCGCGCTGGTCATCCTCCCAGTCGCATTCCTCTGGGGCCTTCTCTATTGGGTTATTGGCGAGGAGGCCGTCGCGCTCACGCCGTGGGCGTATGTCTCCGGATCGATCCTCAGTCTCGCCGTCTTCGCCCGGAGCCGGAACTTCCCCTTCCTGCGGACGGCGCAGTTCCTGCTGATCCTTGTGGCGCCCGCGCTCGGGACCATCATGCTCGGCGGCCTCGACGACTCAAGCTCGGTGGTCGTGTGGTCGCTCCTTGCGCCGCTCGGCGCGGTCGCCTTCGACCGCCCCAGGCGCGCCTGGCCCTGGTTCGCGGCCTTCGTCGTCACCCTCGTGCTCGTGCTCGTTTTGTCCGAGGTCGTACGGCCGGGCGGCGCCAACCTGCCCGAGGGTTTCGTCGGGACCTTTGACGTCCTCAACATCGTGGGGGTATCCCTCGTGGCGGTGATGTTGCTGGTGACCTTCGCGCGGGGACGGGACACGGCACAGGCGCGCGTCGAGGCGCTCCTGCTGAACATCCTCCCCGAGGAGATCGCCCAGCGCCTGCAGGCCGAGCCCAACGCGATCGCGGACCACTTTGACGACGCCAGCATCCTCTTCGCGGATGTCGTCGACTTCACTCCGCTTGCAAGCCGACTCGACCCGCGCGAGGTGGTCGGGATGCTCGATCGACTGTTCACGAGTTTTGACGAGCTCGTTGACCGCTACGACGTCGAGAAGATCAAGACGATCGGCGACTGCTATATGGTCGCGGCGGGCGTTCCTCGGCCCCGCCCCGACCACGCGCACGCGCTTGCCGGTCTTGCGCTCGAGATGAAGGACTGCGCCCGGACGTGCCTTCCGGGAAGCGACCTCCGGCTCCGGATCGGGATCAGCTCGGGCCCGGTGGTGGCGGGCGTGATCGGACGCCGCCGCTTCCTCTACGACCTCTGGGGCGACACGGTGAACATGGCGAGCCGTATGGAGTCACACGGGACATCGGACGAGATCCAGATCACGCGTCCGACCTGGGAGCTGCTGCGCGACGACTTCGTCACCGAGCCGATCGGGCTCATCGACGTGAAAGGCAAGGGCGAGGTGGAGACCTGGCGGGTCGTCGCCAGGGCTGACGGCTAGGCTGAGAAGCGGGATGCCTGCACCTCCGCTGTGGTGGGCGCTGGTGGTTTCGAACCACCGACCTCCGCCGTGTAAGGGCGGCGCTCTCCCGCTGAGCTAAGCGCCCGAGGGCCCTATGGTAGCGTGACCCGCGATGGCCGACTTCGAAACGATCCGGTACGGGACCCACGACGGCATCGCCACGATCGAGCTCGCCAGGCCCGACAAGCGCAACGCGATCAACGCACAGATGTTCACCGAGCTCGGCGATGCCGCAGAAGCGGCGGCCTCGGATCCCGGCATCCGGGCCGTGCTGATGCGGGGGGAGGGTCCGGCGTTCTGCGCCGGCATCGACGTGACCTTGCTCGGCCAGCTCGCCGGGACCCGCGGTGCCCGGCTCCGGACGTTCATCAGAACCGCCCAGCGACCGTTCCTCACCCTGGCGCAGATGGACAAGCCGTCGGTCGCCGCCGTTCAGGGTCACGCCGTCGGGGCAGGCTTCCAGCTCGCGCTGGCATGCGACCTCCGCGTGTGCGCCGAGGACGTGCGCTTCGCCATGCTCGAGGTCCGGTTCGGCCTGATCCCGGACCTGGGTGGCATCCACCGGCTCTCCCACCTGGTCGGGCCGGCCCGCGCCAAGGAGCTGGTGTGGACGGGCCGAACGGTGCAAGCGGACGAGGCGGAACGGCTCGGGTTGGCCAACCGGGTGGTGCCGGCCGAGACCGTGGCCAAGGAGAGCGAGGCCCTGGCCCGGGAGGTTGCCTCCTCACCGCCCATCCCCGTCAGCCTCACGAAATCGCTGATCGGGCGGGCCTCGGAGAGCTCGATGGAGACCGCCCTGGAGCGGGACGCGCAGGCCCAGGCAACCTGCATCGACACCGAGGACCACCGCGAGGCCGTGGCCGCGTACCTCGAGGGTCGTCCCCCTCGGTTCCAGGGCCGCTGAGCGGCCAGGTTTGCCACCCGCTCCTACAGGGCAAACCAAGCGCGGCAACGACGCAGGGAGGTGACGCGTGCTCGAGGCGTTGCTCGCGCAGGGAGAGGAGATCTCTTTCACCCCCAACCTCACGGGGTTCATCTCGCTGGGCGCGGGGATCCTGATCTTCGCCATCCCCCAGGCCCTGAACTACATCGTGGCCGTCTACCTCATCGCGGTCGGCCTGATCCTGCTGTTCAACGTGACGATCTGAGCGCTCAGCGGACCGCTCCCATCGGCCGATACCCACGCCGTGAGCCGAGCGACGTGGTCGAACACCTGGCGGTTCGTGGCCGGGCTGGGCGGCTGCCTCCTGCTGGGCTGGTTCGCCTTCGTCCAGGGCCGGCCGGTGCCGGTCCTCGGCCTCGTCGACCTCGGGGTCCACGAGCTCGGCCACCTGCTCACCTACGCCTTCCCGGACATGATCACGGCGGCGGCCGGCTCCGCCTTCCAGGTCCTGGTCCCTGCGGGACTGGCCGCAGCGTTCTGGCTGGCGACGAAGGACCGAATGGCCGCGGGCCTCTGCCTGGCGTGGGCGGGGTCGTCAGCGCAGCAGGTGGCGGTGTACGTGGCCGACGCGCCACACCAGCGGCTCCCCCTGCTCGGCGGTCACCACGATTGGGCCCTCGTCCTCGGCCGCCTCGGCATGCTGGACCGGGCCGACGAGCTGGCTACCGCGATCCGGGGACTCGGCGTCCTCCTCCTGGTCGCCGGGATGGCCGCCTGCCTCTGGGGCCTGGCCACGGCCAACCGCGATCAGCCGGCGACCTCCTCGCTGGAGCCCGCGTCCCGGTAGGCCGCTCTGCTCAGCGCCAGGCGATCACGAGCCGGCCGTCCTCCTCCACCACCTCCGTCCCCATCGTCCCGCACACGTTCGCCAACCGGCGGCTGATCCAGGCGGCCTCCTCTCCGCGAGCAGGTTCCGTGTGGCAGTACTCCAGCTTCATTGGGAGCGCCTCGAGCCGCCGGGGCCCGTCCGCGTCCACGTCCACGAACCACAGCAGACCGAGATCGTTCCGGAGCAGGGGATCCACCGCGTAGTCGTCGACGAAGTCCCCCAGATCGAACAGCACCGGACCCTCGACGCCGTGGAACACGTGGGCCGAGTGGCCGGCCACGAGCCCGGCGCCGGCACCCAGCAGGTCCCGGGCGGCCGCGCGGACCTGCGGCACCGGCTCGGGGGTCATGTTCGGGCCCCAGTGTGGGGTGACCAGGACCAGGTCCGCCTCCACCGAAGCGATGGCCTCGGACACCCAGCCGGGAAGGCCTCGACGGAGATCTCCGTATGCGATGCCCGGCCGAGACGGTCCGGCAGCGTAGTCGGGTGGATGGTCGGCAAGGCCGAGCACGGCGAGCCGCATCCCATCCCGATCCATGACCACCGGCGCTCGGGCGCTGGCCTCGTCGAGACCGGCACCGACGTGCCCGATCCCGGCCGCGTCGAGGTGGGACAGGGTATCCGCGAGTGCGTCCTCACCGAAGTCGAGCGTGTGGTTGTTGGCCAGCGTTACGCAATCGACCCCGATGTGGGTGAGCGCGTCCACCGCCTCCGGCGGAGCCCGGAAGAAGAACGGCTTGGCGGGGTCCGGCCAGGGCAGCCCCCGATCGGAGATGCAGCACTCCAGGTTGACGAGGAAGACGTCGGCCTCCCGACAGGCCGCCACCAGGGCCGGAGCCACGAGCGACCTCGGGTCGGTGGCGATCCGCTCCGCCACCCCTCGGCCCAGCATCGTGTCACCCGCCAGGGCCACTCTCATGGTGATCGGGCGAGCGCGTCGGAGCCGTCCATCGTGACGTCTCTCAGTATCCCCATCCCCTCGGGGAGGATCTGGGATGCGGTCGGGACTGCTTGCCTCCTTCGCATCCGACTGCGACAATCGCCGGCGTGACGCGGCCGAGGAGGGTGCTGGCGATCCTGGCCGGTGTTTTCGTGCTCCTGCTCCTCTCGTCCTGCGCGGCGGGCCCGAATCCGGCCGTCGGCACCGGCGAGGACGCCCCCGGCTTCTGGATGGGGCTGTGGCACGGCATCATCCTGCCGGTGACGTTCGTGATCTCGCTGTTCACCGACAACGTGAACGTCTACGACGCTGCGAACGACGGGAACTGGTACGACTTCGGGTTCTTCCTCGGCGTCCTGTTGTTCCTCGGCGGCGGTGGGTCCCAGGCCGGGCGCCGGCGGTAGCCGCTACCAGACGTCGCCAGACCGCCACTCACAGCTGATCGGCGCGGTGGGGTCGAGGGCCGGGCTCCTCGGCGTGCGTCGCACCATCACCGCGCCGTCCTCCTCGGCCGTACGGATCAGGCCGGTCTCGGTCCGAACGAACGTCGGCCCCTTCCACACGACCCACCCGAGTCGCTCGTAGAACGCCGGCACCCCCGTGTCCAGCCCCCCGAGTTCGTATATCCGGTCGATGTGGGCTCCCACCTCCCGCATCACCGCCGTGCCGTAACCCTTCCCCTGATCCGCAGGGCCGGTGGCAACGGCCTCGACGTATCCGGTCTGGAGCCGCTGCTCGCCGACGTGCAGCTCGCGTTCGATCACCGAGGCGTGTGACCGGATGTCTCCCTCCTCCTCGAGGATGAAATGCGTCCCACCCACGATGTGCTCCCAGTCCTCGTCGGTGAACCCACTGGCTTCCTCGGTGAATGCCGCCTCGAACAGCCGACGGAGGGCAGACACCTCCGACGGACGGAGATCGGAAGTCCGGACGGCTCGAACAGACGTGACGTCTCGGTCGGCGTGGCTCGAGGCGAATGTGGCCTCGTGCCGCTCACGGCCGGCTTCTTCCTGCGGAGCCATATCGGTGCGGTAGGGTACGCGGGGGGCTTCGAGCACGTCCACCGCGCTGCCTCGGCGAGCGCCCTACTCCCAGGGAAACGTGTCGCAGGCATCGTCGTCACCGGTATCGAACCCCCGCTCGAACCAGTTTTGCCGCTGCTGCGACGAGCCGTGCGTCCACGTCTCCGGATTCACCTGGCCCGTCGCTTCGCGCTGGATCCGGTCGTCGCCCACGGCGGCGGCGGCGCCGAGGCCCTCCTGCACGTCGCCGGCCTGGAGGAGACCCCGTTCGCGGGTGCTGCGGCCCCACACGCCGGCCAGGCAGTCCGCCTGGAGCTCGAGCTGGATCGACAGCTCGTTGGACTCCGACGGGTCCTGTCCCGACAGCCGCTGGACCCGGTCGCTGGTGCCGAGCAGGTTCTGGACGTGGTGCGCCACCTCGTGGGCGATCACGTACGCCTGCGCGAAGTCCCCCTCCGCACCGTACCGGCGACGCAGCTCCTCGAAGAAACCGAGGTCGAGGTAGACACGCTGGTCGGCGGGACAGTAGAAGGGGCCGACCTCCGAGGTGGCGAAGCCGCAGCCGGAGTCGGTGGCGTTCCGGTACAGCACCATCTGGGCCGGCTGGTACGTCTGGCCCGTCTGCGCAAAGAGGTCGCCCCATGTCGACTGGGCGTCGTCGAACACGAAGGAGACGAACGACACCAGCTCCCTCTCGGGGTCCTGGCCCTCGGGCACGGGAGCCTCACCCTGCAGCGGCTGCGAGCCACCGCCCCCGCCGATGCCGCCGGAGAGGAACAGGATCACCAGGAGGACGATGATGCCGCCGATCCCCCCGCCGGCCGCGCCGATCGGGATCCGGGACAATCCACCACCTGTGGGCGACGCGGCCCGCCGGTCGATCACGTTTCGGCTTCGGTAGCGTCGCCGGAACCTCATGGGTTGGTTCTTTCCCGTGAGGCAAGCCGCTACTCGGTGGAGGTTCGGCTAGCGCGACCGCTCCGGCAGGCTGGATGGACCGACGTGGGTCGCCAGCCACCCGCTGATGGGCCGGGAGAGGCGGAAGAACTCGACGATCCGATCTTTGGCCTTCGGCGTTCCGAGCCAGGCTCCGGCCGGCCACTCGCGCCAGGTGATGAGGCCCTTGTGCCGGAGCAGCTCGATCCGCGGGTGGTCACGCGGATACCCTCGGGGCGCGGTCTTCAGCACGTCGTGCCCGGTGATCTCCAGACCGGCCGCTCTGGCCTGCTCGACCAGCGCGGCCAGCTCGCCCCCGGACCGTTCTCTGTCCACGGCCGTTCGGTAGCGCTCGAGCTGATCCGAGGCCATCTCGTACATGCCGGATCCCGCGCCGAGGCCGTCGGCCGTCAGCTGGACGTAGCCGTGACCGATCACGGCGCCCATGTGCGTCTTGTACAGCGACTTGTCGGCGCTGAATCGGATGTCCCGGTAGGGGCGGAAGATCCGCCACTCCCCCCACTCCGGTGCCAACTCCTCGAGCAGCTCCTCCATCGGCCCGCGGACCTGCCGTTCGTACACGTCGCGGTTCTCCTGCCAGTAGGTCTTCGAGTTGTCGGCCTCCAGGCC
The DNA here is from genome assembly GCA_035640375.1 of Actinomycetota bacterium. GTDB lineage: Bacteria > Actinomycetota > UBA4738 > UBA4738 > CALAEC01 > CALAEC01. The sequence goes on along the minus strand of DASQWG010000013.1, from coordinate 3,485 downwards.
CTCGAAGAACTCCAGCGCCTCGACCGGCCACCCTCGAAACGACATGGTTCGCGAGTGTACCGTGGAGCCGGACCAGGGCGACCGAGTGCCTAGCCCTCGACGAGGTCCTTGAGGTTCCGGAGCACCATCCGCCAGCTCTGCTCCGAGGTCGCCCTGGCCTCCTCGGAGGACAGGTTGGATTCCTTGATCGTGAGGTGGGTCCCGTCGGGACGGTCCGAGAGCTCCCAGGACACCCGTTCGTAGTTGTCCGGGGTATCCGGCAGCCCCGACACCGGGCTCCAGTGCGTGTGCACGAGCCGTCTCGGCGGGTCGACCTGGAGGATGATCCCTTTGTCCTCGTACGGTCTGCCCTGGTACTCGCCCCGGTGGGTGATCGAGCTGCCCTCCTGCCAGTCGGTCTCCGTGCTGACCCCGAAGAACCATCGCTTGATGAGGTCCGGGGTGGTGAGCGCCTCCCAGACCCGTTCGATGGGCGCGCCGATGACGATCGATTGCTCCGTCCTGATGTCGGCTCCCATCCTCACTCCTCCGTTCCGGCCGCCCTGGCCGGTCTCGATGCGCGCGGCTCGGGCGAGAACCGCTCGAGCACCGCGTCGGAGAACCGCGGCCATACCTCGAGGGCCCACGGCCCGAAGTCCCGATCGGCCAGGCACACGGTGGCCAGCCTGACCTCGGGATCGACCCACAGGAAGGTTCCCGAGCCGCCGAAGTGACCGAACGTGGCCGCGGAGTTGCGCGCACCGGTCCAGTGGGGCCGCTTCCCGTCCCGGATCTCGAACGTGAGACCCCAGGGGTTCGGATCGAACCTCCCGACGTCCGGCACGATCCCGGCGAGCTCCGGGAAGTGCGCCATGGTGGCCAGGGCCATCGTCCCGGCGGAGACCAGCGTCGGCCGGAGCAGCTCGCGGGACAACCGGATGAGATCCGCGACCGTGCTCCACACGGCATGGGCCGGCGACCCCCGCACCTCGGTGTGATCCATCCGAAGCGGCTCCAGGATGCCGGCCTGGAGGTAGCGCTCGAACGGGATGCCGGCGCTCGACGCCAGGTGCTCCGCGAATCGCTCGATCCCGGTGTTCGAGTAGATCCGTCGCCGGCCCGGAGCGGCGATCGTCGCGTCGCCGTCGAAGGCCAGGCCGGACGCGTGCGCCAGCAGGTGGCGGACCGTGGACCCGGGCGGGCCGGCCGGCTCGTCGAGCTCGATCGCCCCTTCCTCCAGCGCCACCAGGGCCGCCACCCCGACCAGCAGCTTGCCGACCGAGGCGATCCGTGCCACCCGATCGGGATCACCGGTCATCCCCAGGGTCCGGTCGGCGCCGGTGATCCCGGCCGAGACGGTCTCGACCGGCCAGCCGGCAACCAAGGGGGAGAGGTCGCCCACCGTGCTCACCCGCTCCAGGGGACGCGGCATCACGCTCCGGTTGCCTCCACCTTCGGCTCGCTCAGCGTGAGCACCGGTTCGGGCCCGCCGAGCACGAGTGAGGCCAATGCTCGCAGGACGCCGCCCAGCTCCTGGATACGCGGAACCACATCTCGCGGATCGACGCCGTCCGCTTCCGCGATCAGATCGTAGGCTCCGGTCACCCGTTCGACCCGGCTCACCCCTGCGATATCGGCGATCTCGCTGGCCAGGGCGCCGTCGGTCCCGGGCACCGCCTGGATCAGGATGTAGGCCTTCACGGCACTCCCTTCTCGGTCTGTTGGGCCTGGATGGAGAGGCCAACGCCAGTGGCGGTCGGGCTATTTCCAGACATCGGAGCAAGGGCATGCTCGAACGGCCGCCCGGGTCGGATGTGGGGAGGCGACAGGCCGGGACGAGCGTCCCGGCCTGTCGGACGACCTCGGCTGTTAGGGCTGGACCATGCCTCCCATCATCAACCCTGGGTCCGTCTTGACCCGGAAGCTATGATTTGTCACGATTCCCGAACCTCGAGAAAGGGGGCGATCGATGGCCGATACTGGGAACGAGCGTGAGGCTCGCATCGGGGACGAGGAGCTTCGCCGGCGACAGGGGGAGATCCTGGACGAGATGATGCGACTCTTGCGAACCGACGCGCAGATCATGGAGACGGTCCAGGACATGGTCCGGGTCGCCGGGGAGGAAGCGGCGCGACGGCCGATGGTCTTCTTTCAGCCGCCCCGAGGGGAGGAGGTCGGTGAGGGCGAGATCATCGGAGGCCAGATCATCTCGCCCGGTTCGGTCTTCGGTCAGCTCCTCGATCTGATCAAGTCGGAGAAGGAGTTCATCCAGCGGATCATCCTTCGGCTGCTCGGCCTCTGAGCCGAACGTTCGTCATCTCGCAAGCTGAGCTCGCCCGGCTCCACCGGGTCGCTGTCGAGGCGTCTCCCCGCGAGGCGTGCGGGCTGCTGGGCGGACGGAAGTTGGGCACCGCCGTGCGTCTGTACGTCCTCCCCCTGCCGAACGTCGCCCTGGCTCGGGACGTCTTCCGCCTGACGTCTCGGGACGTGGCGATGGCGCGTCGGACGCTCAGACGCCGGGGCCTGGTGCCGTGCGGCTGCTTCCACACGCACCCGACCCGTGGGCCCGAGCCATCCTCCCTGGACCGCTCCTCGATGGCCAACGTTCCGCGCTGGTGGCTCATCTACTCCCCCCTCGGGCACCGCCTCCGAATGATTCGCGCTCGCGGCGGCCGGACGGAGCGAGCGCGGGTGCGCGTCCGCTGAGGGCCGATGGCGCCATTGCCGACGGGAGGATCGCAGCGCCTACCAGCCGGTCCCCGCTGCGCCAGGCGCCGTCGCTTGCTCCCCCGACGGCCGAGCGCGCGTCCCCCACGCGAGGAGACCGAGTCCGGCCGCCAACCCGATCAACGTGAGGACCCCAACCGGCCAGTAGATGTGTGAGTAGAGGAACGGCACCGAGGCGGCGACGAGGATGACCGCTCCCGGCCAGAACCTCCGGTCCACTCCGATCACCAGAGCCGCCCCCGTGGCCTGCGCGGCGATCAGGAAACTGATGGTCCCGATGATGGCGAGGTCGTTGCCGGTTTCGAACATGGCATCGACCGCAGGCGAGTCGGGGGCGAAGCCGCGCTGCACCAGCGTCCCGGCTCCGACCCCCGCCAGCACGTCGAGCGCCGTGTAGAAGGCGATGTACGAGACCGCCCCTGCCCGCCCGAGCCAGGCGATCGGTCCGGTCAGGCCCTCCAGCAAGAGCCACAGCGACACCCCGAGCAGCGGGAAGAGCACGAGGAGGATCAGGTGGAGCGTGGTCCACCACCCTGCCGTGGCCGGCGTGAGGTCATCAGGGTGGCTGGGTCCGAGCGCGGCGAGGATAACCGCGGGGCCGGCAATCAGCATCACGCGCAACCAGGCCATGGCGGAGTGAGTCTATGCGCCGCGGTCACCCCGGGGGCCCGGGGCGACCGCGCTGACCACGGAGGCGGTCGAGTGGACCGCTTGGCCGAAGGTTCTGCTCTGCGGATGCTCCCTTTATCGGAGGACGAGGATGAGGAGGACGACTGCGA
>DASQWG010000012.1:0-2558 GCA_035640375.1 Actinomycetota bacterium | reverse complement strand
CGCTACCAGCCGGCCAGCCATCCGGAGCCGGTCCCGGGACCTTCGGTCCCCGGCCCGGTCCGGCCGGCACGGCCGTCAGCTGGCATGCTACGTGCCCATGCGTATACGGACACGAATGAAGAACCTACCATGACACAACTCTCAAGCAAAATCGAGCGTCCACCGGCCCGCTCCCCCTTCGGGGACGGCGTGGAAGCTCGCCGTGCATTGCTCGTAGTGAGACAACGTCCCCCACCCGCGGTTCATTCCCGCGGGTGCGTGGCCCCCTGGCCCCGATAGACGGGGGCGGGGGCCCACGCACCCGGAGTGAGCGGGTCCCGGGAGTGAGCGGTCCCCGGGGCCGGGGCGCGGAGGGGGAGGCCGGGGCACGCGCCCGGTTCGTTCGGGATAAATACCGAACGGGCCGGCGGTCAGCTCGTGAGCCGACCGCCAGCCCCGTTACGGCAGTGCGTTTACCTGTTGTAGGAGCCGAAGTCGTACTCCTCCAGCGGGACGGCCTCGCCGGAGCCCTGGCCGAAGGGGTAGGTCTCCGGTTCGGCGTAGGAGCCCGGCGGGAAGGCCGATGAGCGGGCGTCGTCGGTCGGCTCGACCCGGATGTTCCGGTACACCTGCATGCCGGTGCCGGCCGGGATGAGCTTGCCGATGATGACGTTCTCCTTCAGGCCCAGGAGCGAGTCCGACTTGGCGTGGATGGCCGCGTCGGTGAGCACCCGGGTGGTCTCCTGGAAGGAGGCCGCCGACAGCCACGACTCGGTGGCCAGCGACGCCTTGGTGATGCCCATGAGGACCGGCCGGCCGGACGCGGGGGTGCCGCCCTCGTCCACCACCGAGCGGTTCAGCTCCTCGAACCGGGGACGCTCGACCAGCTCGCCGGGCAGCAGCTCGGTGTCGCCGGACTCGAGCACGTTCACCCGCTTGAGCATCTGCCGGATGATGATCTCGATGTGCTTGTCGTGGATCGACACGCCCTGCGACCGGTACACCTCCTGCACCTCGTGCACGAGGTGCAGCTGGACGGCCCGGCCGCCGAGGATGCGCAGCACCTCGTGCGGGTTGACCGCGCCTGCGATGAGCTGCTGGCCGACCTCGACGTGGCCGCCCTCGGCGACCAGCAGCCGGGACCGCATGGGCACCTGGTAGGCGACCTCCTCCGAGCCGTCGTCCGGGATGACGATGATCTTCCTCGTCTTCTCGGTCTCCTCGATCTTGACCCGGCCGGAGTACTCGCTGATCGGCGCCATGCCCTTGGGGATGCGGGCCTCGAACAGCTCCTGGATACGCGGCAGGCCGTGGGTGATGTCCTGGCCCGCCACGCCGCCGGTGTGGAAGGTCCGCATGGTGAGCTGGGTGCCGGGCTCGCCGATCGACTGGGCGGCGACGATGCCGACGGCCTCGCCGACGTCCACCCGCTTGCCGCTGGCCAGCGAGCGCCCGTAGCACTTGCCGCAGACGCCGATCTTGGCCTCGCAGACCAGCACGCTGAACGTGCGGATCGACTCCACCCCGGCCTCGATCAGCCGGTCCAGCATGTGCTCGGTGGTGTCGTCGCCGACCTTGGCCAGCACCACGCCGTCGACCTCGATGTCCTCGGCCACGGTCCGGCCGGTGCCGGTGTTCTCCAGGTTGTCCAGCCGGCGCAGCCGACCCTCGGAGTCCCTTTCCGCGATCCGCATGGCCAGCGACCTGTCGGTGCCGCAGTCCTCCTCGCGCACGATCACGTCCTGCGCCACGTCCACCAGGCGGCGGGTCAGGTACCCGGAGTCCGCCGTGCGGAGCGCGGTGTCGGCCAGGCCCTTGCGGGCACCGTGGGTGGAGATGAAGTACTCCACCACCGTCAGCCCCTCGCGGAAGCTGGACGTGATCGGCCGCGGGATGGTCTCGCCCTTCGGGTTGGAGACCAGGCCGCGCATGCCGGCGATCTGCCGGACCTGCATCGGGTTACCGCGGGCGCCGGAGTTGACCATCATCCAGACCGAGTTGGTCTCGGGGAAGGCCTTCTCCATGTCCTGCGCCACCTCGGCGGTCGCGTGCGTCCAGATCTCGATGAGCTCCTGGCGGCGCTCCTCGTCGGTGATCAGGCCCCGGTCGTACTCGCGCTGCACCTTGTCCGCGCGGCGCTCGTAGTTCTCCAGGATCTGCGCCTTGTTCGGCGGCGCGACGACATCCTCGATGCCGATCGTGACACCCGCCCGGGTGGCCCAGTGGAAGCCGGCGTCCTTGAGGTTGTCGAGGGCCGCCGCCACCTCCACCTTCGGGTATCCCTCGGCGAGCGAGTTGACGATGGCCGTCAGCTGCTTCCTGTCCACCAGGTAGTTGACGAACGGGAAGTCGGCCGGGAGCGTCTCGTTGAAGATGCACCGGCCCAGCGTGGTGGCCAGCCGGATCGGGAACCCCGATTCGCCGTCCTCGGCCCCCTCGGGCCGCACGTAGTCACGCGGCGGGACGATGCCGGTCAGCCGGATCTCGATCTTGGCGTCCAGGCCGAGCTCGCCCTGGTCGTAGGCCATCAGGGCCTCGGACAGCGAGGCGAACGCCCTTCCGGTCCCCGGCGCGCCCTC
>DASQWG010000011.1:0-4080 GCA_035640375.1 Actinomycetota bacterium | reverse complement strand
GCCGCCGCCGACGGGTACACGGCGGTGGTTTCGTGCCCATGCGGGTTCACCGCCGACCACCTCGAGGTGCTGTACGACGTTGACATCGAGGCCGCGGCGGCGGCCCGGGAGGCCGGGATCCGCCTGGTTCGGACGGCCTCGATGAACGCGGATCCCGACTTCGTGCGGGCCGTGGCCGATGTCGTCACCGACCACCTCGGCCACGAGGGAGAGGAGCGGCCGTGACCGAGCAACCGGTGTACGCCTTCTTTCCAGTGTTCCGTCGCTCCCGTGAGGTGTTCGTCTCGGCCGAGGAAGCCGTGCACGAGTGGGAGGTCGCGTTCAAGCAGGTCGCCGGGTCCGTCTCGATCCGGGGCTTCTACAGCGCTGTCGGGTTCCGGCCGGACGCCGACCTCCTGATGTGGCTGGTGTCGAATTCGCCGGATGACCTCCAGACGCTCTCGACCGTTCTGCGGCGGACCTCCCTGGGCCGCTCGCTGGAGCTCACCCATGCGTTCCTCGGCGTGGTCCGTCCGCCCGAGTTCAACCCCCAGCACCAGCCGGCGTTCCTCCGAGGGGAGGACCCTCGCCGGTACCTGTGCGTGTATCCGTTCGTGCGCACGCCGGAGTGGTACCTCCTGCCGGCCGAGGACCGGGCCCGCCTCCTCCGCGAGCACGGCGAGATCGGCCGGGAGTTCCCCGATGTCCTTCCCAACACCACCAGCGCCTTCGGCCTGACCGACTGGGAGTGGATCCTGGCGTTCGAGGCCGACGACCTACACCGGATCGTCGACTGCATCCGTCGCCTCCGCGATTCCGAATCTCGGCGCTACGTCAAGGAGGAGGTGCCGTTCGTGATCGGGATCCGGAAGCCGCTGGCCGAGGTCGTGGCCGACCTGGTCTGAGGGTGAGCCGCACCCCGATCGCGGACTACGCGCTCCTGTCCGACTGTCACTCCGCGGCGCTGGTGAGCAGGACCGGTTCGGTCGATTGGCTGTGCTTCCCGCGGTTCGACGGGCCATCGGTGTTTGGTCGGATCCTGGGGGACGAGGCGGGACACTGGTCGATCGCCCCGGCCGGACCGGCGGAGGTCCGTCGTCGGTACCGGGAGCGGACCATGGTTCTGGAGACCGAGTTCCTCACGGCTTCGGGCCGGGTCACTCTGACCGACGCCATGGTTACCGGCCCGAACCCCGACGGCCACGAGCTCGGCGAGCGGGCCCCGCACACTTTGGTCCGCGTGGTCTCCTGCGATCGGGGGCGGGTCGACCTCCGCCTGGACTACGTCCCCCGCCTCGAGTACGGGCTCGTGCAGCCGGTCCTGCTTCCCGAGGCCGGCGGGGTCCGTGCTCGCGGAGGGGCCAGCCGGCTGGTGTTGACGTCATCCGTCCCGCTGGAAGAGGGAGACGAGGGCGCCGCCGGCACGTTCACGCTCCGGGCCGGCCAGCGTGCCGCCTTCGCCCTCCAGCACCGCGCCAGCTGGGAGCCTCGGCCGGAGTTCTGGAAGGAGGAGGACATCGCGGCGGCGCTCGAGGAGACCGCCGGGGCATGGCGCTCCTGGTCCGCCTCGCATCAGAACTATGAGGGGCCGTGGCGCGATCTCGTCTACCACAGCGGTAGCGTGCTCCAGGCCCTGACGTTCCAGCCGACGGGTGCCATCGTGGCCGCTCCGACGACCTCGCTTCCGGAGTCGGTCGGCGGCGTGCGCAACTGGGACTACCGGTACGCGTGGGTCCGCGACGCTACCCTGACGATGGAGGCGCTGTGGGTGGCCGCGTGTCCCGATGAGGCCCGGGACTTCTTCGACTGGATGACCTTCTCGATCGGCGGTGACATCCGGTCCGGTCGCGACCTCCAGACGATGTTCGGGGTCGGTGGCGAGCATGACCTCACCGAACGGGAGCTGTCGCACCTCCCCGGGTGGCGGAACAGCCGCCCGGTGCGGGTGGGGAACGGCGCGTGGGTCCAGCGGCAGCTCGACGTTTACGGGGAGCTGCTGAGCGCGGCGCAGCGTCTGTCGGAGCAGGTCGGCGACCTGGACCGTCCCACCCGGCAACTCCTTGTCGACGTTGCCGACGCGGCCGCCGACCTGTGGCGCCAGCCGGACCAGGGGCTGTGGGAGATGCGGGCAGCGCCCCGCCACTTCCTGCACTCCAAGCTGATGTGCTGGGTGGCCCTCGATCGGGCCGTGGCCCTGGCGCCGTCGCTGGGCGTCGAGAACCCGGGGCGGTGGACCCGGGCCCGGAGTGAGATCCGGGCGGCGATCCTTCGTGACGGGTGGAGCGAAGAGGCGGGGGCCTTCGGGCAATCGTTTGGCTCGCCGGACCTCGACGCCTCCTCGCTGCTCATGCCGATCGTGGGGTTCCTCCCAGCCGATGACCCGCGGATGCTCTCCACGATCGAGGCCATCGAGAAGGGCCTGACCGACGACCACGGCCTCGTGTACCGGTACCTGGGGCCGGACGGGCTGGCCGGGGAGGAGGGCACGTTCCTGCTGTGCACCTTCTGGCTGGCACACGCCTGGGCGCTGGCGGGGCGCGTGGGTCGATCCCGAGAGGTGTTCGAGCGGGCGGTGCGACACGCGAACGACGTCGGCCTCCTGGCCGAGCAGGTTGACTCGTCCACCGGCGAGTTGCTGGGCAACTTCCCCCAGGCATACAGCCACATCGGTCTGGTCAACGCGGCCTGGGCCATCGGCGAGGCGGAACGGGAGGGTGGGCCTTCGGAGACAATGTCCCGGTGAGCAGGGAGCTTCCTCAGACGGCCGACGCCGTGGTGGTCGGCGGCGGGGTGATGGGCGCCAGCACGGCCTACCACCTGGCAGGGCGCGGCGTGAAGGACGTGGTGCTGCTGGAGCGCGAGCCGTTCCTCGGCCAGATGTCGACGGGTCGGTGCGCCGGGGGGATCCGTCACCAGTTCTCCACGGAGATCAACGTTCGGCTGTCGATCGAGAGCATCGGCATGCTGGAGCGGTTCCCCGACGAGCTCGGACAGGACGTCGGCCTGAAGCTCTGCGGCTACCTGTTCCTGCTTACCCGCGAGGAGGATCTCCCGACGTTCCGCGACAACGTGGCCCTCCAGCACCGGCTGGGGATCGACACGCGGTGGTTGGAGCCCGACGACTGCGCGGAGCTGGTGCCGGAGCTCGACCTCGAGGGCGTCCTGGCGGGCACGATCTACGACCGCGACGGCCTGGCCGACCCGTCGGGGGTGGTGCAGGGGTACGCTTCCGGCGCTCGCCGCCTCGGGGTGACCATCCTCACCGAGACCCCGGTCAGCGGCATCCGCGTCGACGGTGGCCGGATCCGGGCCGTGGACACGCCCGCCGGGTCGATCGAGACGCCGGTGGTGGTCAACGCGTGCGGTGCGTGGGCTCCCGACCTCGGGAAGATGGTCGGGGTCGACATCCCGATCGAGCCGATCCGCCGCCAGGTGGTGGTCACCGCACCGATCCCGGACCTGCGGCCCGACTTCCCGTTCGTGATCTTCTTCGCCGACTCGCTGTACTTCCACCGCGAGGGCCCCGGGATCCTCACCGGCCAGTCCAACAACGAGGAGACCCCGGGGTTCAAGCTCGACGTGGACCAGGGGTGGGAGGCCCGGCATGTCGAGGCCGCGGTGCGCCGCTTCCCTCGGCTCGGGGACGCCGGCTTCCTGACCAGCTGGGCGGGCCTGTACGAGGTGACGCCCGACGCCCATCCCATCCTCGGCCGGGTTGCTCAGGTCGAGGGTTTCCACGTGATGGCCGGCTTCTCGGGCCACGGGTTCATGCACGGCCCGGTGGCCGGGCTCCTGATGGCGGAAGAGATCGTCGACGGCCGGGCCTCGACCGTGGACATCGACCCGTTCCGGCTCGAGCGGTTCACCTCGGGCGATCTGCATCCCGAGTACAACGTGATCTGAGCCGTGGGCCGGCGCATCCAGGTGCTCCGGGCCGGCTTCCGCGAGCCCGAGGAGATGGACACCGCGGTCTCGCACGCGGTGCTCCGCCTGGTGGCGCGCGGGGAGCTGCCCGAGACCGTGCGCCTCCACCGCCCGGCGGCCGTGGTCGCGTTCGGGCCTCGGGACCGGGTGGCCCCCGGCTTCGAACGCGCCGTGGCC
>DASQWG010000010.1:0-5225 GCA_035640375.1 Actinomycetota bacterium | reverse complement strand
TCCTCCTGCTCCTGACGATCACGCTGTATCCCGGCGGAATCGGCCAGCAGCTCCTGCCCCTCCGGCGGTGGCTGGCCGGGGGGCCGCTGGTGACGAGCCGCCACGAGGCCCTCCGGCTGGCCGGGTTACCCGCCGCCGTGGTGCTGGTCGGCACGGCCGCGTTCCTCGAGGGAGACCTGGCCGGGCGCCTCGGCCCCGGCGCGGTGGCCGGAGTGACCGCGGGGGTGCTGATGGCGCTCGTGCTCCTCGAGTACGTGCGGCGGCTCGGGCGACGTCAGGCCCGGGTGGCGGGCGCGGCGCCGGACGTGGTCCCCCCGGCACCCTCGATCCCCGAGACGGCGCGACAGCCGGCCGGAGGAGCGGTCCGATGAGCACGGTGCTCGAGGCCCACGACGTGTCGATCCGATTCGGTGGCCTCCAGGCGCTCAACGGTGTCAGCGTCGAGGTCGGCGAGTGGGAGATCGTCGGGATGATCGGCCCGAACGGCGCGGGCAAGACCACGTTCTTCGATTGCCTGACCTCGATCCGGCGTCCGGACCGAGGGACAGTCCTGTATCGGGGACGCGACGTGACCAGCCTCCCCACCCACCGCAAAGCCGCCATGGGCCTGGCCCGGACGTGGCAGAGCCTCGGGGTGATCCCGACCCTGACGGTCTTGGACAACGTGCTGACCGCGCAGCATGCCCACGTCCGGTACGGGCCGGTGGCCGGCATGCTGGGGGGCCCGCGCACCTTTACGGAGGAAGCGGCGCTCCGCCTCGACGCGGAGGAGATCCTGGAGTTCCTGGGGCTGCTGTCGGTGGCGGAGGAGCGTGTCGGCGGGCTCCCCTACGGGACGCAGAAGCTGTGCGACCTCGCCATGGCCCTGGCCACGGATCCCGAGGTGCTCCTCCTCGACGAACCGTCTTCGGGGATGGGGCCCGAGGAGGCCCACCGGCTCGGGGAGACCCTGCGATTCCTCCGGTCCTCCCTGAACCTGACGATCCTGATGATCGAGCACCACGTGCCCCTGGTTGTCGATGTGTGCGATCACGTCTACGTCCTGAACTTCGGTCGCCTTCTGGCCAGCGGGGAGCCGGCCGAGATCCAACGCCACCCGGAGGTCGTGGCCGCCTACCTCGGAGGGGAGACTCGTGGGGCTGCTTGAGCTCAGGGACGTCCGGGCCGGGTACGGCCACGTTCCGGTCCTGCACGGCGTGAACCTGTCGGTCGAGGAGGGCGAGCTGGCGGTCCTCCTCGGCCTCAACGGAGCCGGCAAGACCACCACCCTTCTCACCGTGGCCGGGCTGCTTCCCGCGTGGTCGGGCGAGATCGTGTACGACGGCCGGCCGCGGGGATCCGAGGACGTCCGTCGGCTGGTGGCGAACGGGGTCGTCCTTGTCCCGGAGGGGCGGCGAGCGTTCCCCGAGCTCTCGGTGCAGAACAACCTGCGGCTGGGGGCATGGGTCCGGCGACGGGACGGGCGGCGCGCTCGCCGCAACCTGGAGCGCGTCTTCGAGCTGTTCCCCGTGCTGGCCGAACGGCGTGGTCAGCTGGCCGGTACGCTCTCCGGCGGCGAGCAGCAGATGCTGGCCATCGGTCGGGGGATGATGGCGGACCCCCGGCTGCTCCTGATCGACGAGGCCTCACTGGGTCTCTCGCCGAAACTCGCTGCGGCCCTGTTCGTCACGGTGCGGCAGATCGCCGACGAGGGAGTCAGCGTGCTGCTCGTCGAGCAGAACGCCGGGGTGCTCGAGGTGGCCTCCCGGGCCTTCGTCATGCAGAAGGGCCGGATCGAGTACGAGGGGCCTGGCAGCACGCTCCTTGAGCGAGGCGAGCTGCGGACCGCCTACCTCGGGGTGCCGGCCTAGTCGGCCGTGGTCGGCTCGCCGGGCTCGGGGCCGTCCGGACCGGAAGCAGCTCCCAGGGTCAGCTGACCGCCGGCGCCGTCGGCCGAGGGTCGCGGGGGTTCACACACGCGGCAGGGGCTGAGTCCCGCCAGCACGGCCACGTCGACCGAGAGCTGGTTGAGATCGGTCTTGCCCTCGATCAGTCGGCAGCCCGGGCGGTGATAGGTCGATCGCCCCGCCAGGACCCTGGTCTCCGGGCTGGCCATCAGGGCCGGGCCGGACACCGCGGCGGCTCATGGTCACCCCGATGGCCTGCAACTGCTCGCCGAGCTTGATCCGCTCGTCGCGCACCTGGGCGAGCAACAGCAGCACCCCACCGACGAGGATCAGGCCGAGGCCCACCGCACCCCCGGACAGGAGGTACGGGAGTTGGCAGTCCGGGCAGGCCACCTTGGCCATCCCGTTCCAGCCGAACCCGATCGTGACGAACCCCGCGGCGGAGAAGAACAGCCCCAGGATGCGCCCGAACCGCACCTGGCGATCCCCGGCCCTGCCGCTCGTCGCCGCTCCGGCCGCCGCCGGGTGGGAGGCCCTCGCCGACGGAGACGCGCTGGTACCCATCGGGTCTGTATTCGACGCGGGCCAACCCGTTCCCTCCCCCCGAGGGGCGCCGGCGGGCCGACGCCGAGCCTACGCGTCCTCTTCGGGGAGCTTCTTCACCTCGCTGGCAACCACCTCCGTGATCGACCTCCCGCCTCCGTTCCCCTTGAAGAACCTGCGGACCAGGTGCCCGCGAACCATGACCGCGTCGCCCTTTGCAAGGCGCTCACAGCCCTTCCGGGCCGGACGATCCCAGGCCGCGACCGGGAGGGGGAGGACGCGCTTGCCGGCCTCGGGAACCTGGAGGCGGAGCCTGGCAACGGTGTCGCCGGACGGCATCTCGGCGAACTCCGGATCGGCCGAGAGGCGCCCGGCCAACACGACCACGTTGACCGAGACCATGCGCCACCTCCTTCCACGGGCGGCACGCTAGCAGGGGGTACCGACACGGAAGCCCGACCAGGGTGGATACACTCGCCTCATGACCGAGGTGCTCCCCGGCATCACGTTGATCGACACCGAGATGGGGGGCCGCACCGAGGTCACCTCGGCGTACCTCGTAGCTGCGGACCAGCCCGCGCTGATCGAGACCGGGCCGACGGCATGTCTCCCTCGGGTCGCCCAGGCGCTGGACCGCCTGGGGATCGGCCCGGATGACCTCGCGCACGTCGTGGCCACCCACATCCACATCGACCACGCGGGAGGGGCGGGGGCGTATGCCGACCGGTTCCCTCGGGCGACGATCTGGGTCCACGAGCGGGGCCTGCGACACCTCATCGATCCCAAGAAGCTCGAAGCGAGCGCGAAACGGGTGTTCGGCGAGGACCACATGCGAACCGTGTTCGGCCCGGTGCATCCTCTCGCGGCCGATCGCGGGCGGGCCACGGGCCACGGCGACCGCATCTCGCTCGGCGACCGGACCCTGCGGATCGTTCACGCCCCGGGCCATGCGATGCACCACCAGTTCGTGGTCGACGAGCGGACCGGCGCCCTGTTCTCCGGCGACGGGTTGGGGGTCTACCTCCCGGGCGCCGACGTTCTGCGCCCCGCAACGCCGCCGCCTGACTTCGACGTCGAGGCCGCGGTGGCCAGCATCCGGGTCGCACGGGACCTGGACCCCCCGGCGGTGCTCTTCAGCCATTTCGGCCCGAGGGAGGACGTGCGGGTAGTGTGCGACCTGGCCATCGAACGCACGAAGCGATGGGCCTCGATCGTCGAGGACGCCCTCCGTCGGACCGACGACCTCGACGAGGTGGCCCGGATCCTGATGGAGCGGACCCTCGACGAGATCGAGGCGGACGGCCGGCGACCCAAGTCGATCGACGACCGCTACGACCTCCTGACCACCTACCGGACCAACGCCGCGGGGCTGGTCCGGTACTTCACGAAGGTGCGAGAGGCCGGCAGAGGTCTCACCGAGACCCGCTGAGGACGGCGCCGAGCCTCAGCTCGTCGGCGCCAGCCGGGCCAGCCGCTCGGCGGCGTCGAAGGCCTCGGGATCGTGATCGACGATCCTTCGGAACACCCGGGCCGCCTCCCTGTTCCGTCCCGCGCGCTCCAGGACGTCGCCCGTCACGTACCACACCCGGAGGTCGTACGGACGCGCGGCCTCCCCCCCGCGGTCGAACCGGCGGAGCAGCGTCAGCGCCTCCTCGTGCCGGCCGAGGTCTGCGAGCGCGGCCCCGCCGACCACGGCGGCCTCGGCTCGGGCCTCGGCCCCGATCCGGGCGTCGAGCGCCTCCTGGACCAGGGGGAGGGCCTTCTCCGGCGCGCCCAGGGCCCGGTGGGCGTCGGCGATCAGGTGGTTCTGATCGGGCCGGCCGGTGATCCGGCGGTACGCCTGGAGCTCTCGGAGCGCCTCGCGGTACCGGCTCAGCCGGTACAGGGCCATTCCCAGGACCTCGCGGATAGCGCCGGATCGCGCCGCCAGGGCCTTGGCCTGCTGGGCGAGGCGGACGGCGTCGCCGGGACGCCCTCGGTCCAGGGCATCGACGGCTTCCTCGAGGAGGGCCACGGCCCGATTCCCCTTCCCCCCCGCGGCGGCCCGGACGTCCTCGACCAGCTCCCGCGACAGGGCCGCGGGCGTCCGCGGGCGCCGGTCCCTCCGCGATGCGCGCTCGGGACGACCTCGTCGGGGGCGGTCCATGGGCCAGAACCTACCCCGAAACGCGTCGAGGCCCCCGAAGGGGCCTCGAGCGAACGATGTCTCGGCGGCGACCTACTCTCCCACCCCGTCTCCAGGGCAGTACCATCGGCGCTGGAGGGCTTAACTTCCGGGTTCGGAATGGGACCGGGTGTCTCCCCTCCGCTATGGCCACCGAAACCCTGCGAGGGTGCGAGCTCCGGGCGAACCCGGAACCCGATAGCGAGCGCGAGCGAAGCCAAGTCCTCGGCCTATTAGTACCGGTCGGCTGAACACGTTGCCGTGCGTGCACCTCCGGCCTATCAACCTCGTGGTCTGCGAGGGGCCTTACCCGGTTCCCCGGTGGGAGACCTCATCTCGGAGCGAGCTTCGCACTTAGATGCCTTCAGCGCTTATCCCTGCCGGACGTGGCCAACCAGCCGTGCCGCTGGCGCGACAACTGGCACACCAGAGGTCCGTCCGTCCCGGTCCTCTCGTACTGGGGACAGCTCTCCTCAAGTCTCCTGCGCGCGCGACGGATAGGGACCGAACTGTCTCACGACGTTCTAAACCCAGCTCGCGTACCGCTTTAACGGGCGAACAGCCCGACCCTTGGGACCTGCTCCAGCCCCAGGATGCGATGAGCCGACATCGAGGTGCCAAACCGGTCCGTC
>DASQWG010000009.1:0-8063 GCA_035640375.1 Actinomycetota bacterium | reverse complement strand
GACCCTGCCGATCAAGTGGCCTTCCTCGATCGTCTACGGCGAGGGCAGCATCTGGGTCGCTGCGTGGGTGGAGGAGACCGACGGCAACCTCCTATACCGGATCGCCCCTGACACCGGAGCCATCCTGGCCGAGATTCCGGTCCCCTCCATCCCGGGATGGGAGACGGGGGGCGGGGGGATGGTCGCGGCGGACGGGAGCGTGTGGATCGCCGGGCTCACCCAACGGGAGGACGAAGCCGCGCTGCTCCGGGTGGAGGCGGCCACGAACGAGCTCGCCGACGTCATCCCACTGGGCGGCGACTTCGCAGGGGACGTGGCGCTCGACGAGCACGGCATCTGGGTCACGGTCTTCGCGGAGCCGTCGGTGGAGTTGCTTCGTCTGGATCCGTCCACGCTGGCCGTCGAATCCAGGACGGCGCTCGGGACGGACTGGGCCCGCGAGATCCTTGCGATCGACGGAACCATCTGGGTGCGGGTGCTGGACGAGGATGACGAGGTAACGGGTGACCCGCGGAGGCTCCTGTTCAGGATCGATCCGAAGACGGGCCAGATCGTGGATCGCGTACACGTTCCGGGAGCGGTCACGAACGTCACGGCGGGCGGCGGAACCATCTGGGTGACCGCATCGAGGTCGTCCGGCAATCTCATAGCTCGGGTCGATCCCACCACGGGTGACGTGTCCACGACCCCTTCTGGTGAACTTGACTACTTCCCGGAGTTCGGAGAAGGGGGCCTCTGGGCCCGTGGACTGGACCGGTCGACGGGCCGTTTGCTCGTCGTCCGCTACAACCAGGTTAGCGGGAGGGTCGACGCGCGAGCGGTGCTCCCCGAGCGGTTGGACCCGATCGATCTGGCCGTGGCGCCGGGCTCGGTGTGGGTCGCCTCCTACGAAGAGGGCGTGACGCGGGTCGAGCTGCGGCCCGCATAAATGGAACCGCCAGGGCCCGAAGACCCCAGCGGTTCCATGCGCTTTGTACACCGGGCGGCCTTCCGGGTGCAACCCCTCAGGACGGTTTTGTCGCTCTTTCTCCGCCCCGCTGCTGCTCGAAGGTAGCCCGGGGGTCGCGGGCCGAGGCCTTTCCGGCATGGAACAGCGCGAGCCGAAGGGATATGGCCCCGGCGGTTCCCAGGAGGCCGGACGCCGTTCGCCGCCCCCGGGACCGTCCCGGCTTCGCCGACAGCAGCAGGCTGGCCGCGGTGAGAACCTTGGCCGCTCGCCACAGCGATCCGCCGAGGCCTTCCCTGAGCGGCCGTCCAACCCGCTCGGTCCTCCCTGTCTCCCGCTCCACCGCGACCATCCCGGTCAGCTCCGCGACCTTGCCCAGGATCCCGAAGCGGCGGACCACCCTCTCCTCTCGCCTCGAGAGCTGCACGAGTTCGAGGAGTGACGCGGCCGAGGCCGCGGATGAGGAGGCGAACAGCACCGGAAGGCTCCGCCGGGCCGCGGCCCACACCGGGACGGACGTGTTCGATAGCAGGACTCCCGTGTAGCTCGAGAGGGCCGGCCCGATGAGCCCCGCACCGACGCCGGCCATGTCGCCGGCCGCTCGCAGAGGGCCGCCCGAGAACACGGCCGAGGCTCCGGCCAGCGGCCCGGCCGCGGCCAGGGCCCACGACCCCATGCTCATCGGCGAGGTCGGCCGGAACACTCGGAGCATGTTCAGGAACCGCTCCGGCCGCCCGAGGTCGTGGACCAGGAACGCCCCGCTGGCCGCCAGTCCGATCGTGGCGAGCCAACGCGACCGTCGCACCAGGCCGCGGAGCTCCTGGTCGCCCTGGGCCACCATGCCCAGCGTCGCGGCGGCGCCGGCCATGCCGCCGGCGTAGAAGTACGCGGGCACCGACCAGATCCACACCGGCTCCTTGATCGCTGGCCGGTCGTAATAGGTCGCGCCCGCCGCCGGGCCCCTGCCGGGCGTTTCGGCCCACACCGTGAACGGCACGCGCTCGTCGGCCTCGGCGGCGCGCTGGGCCGCGCCCTCCCCCTCGAGGATGCCGAGCGTCGGATCGACGTTCCGCCGGTCGGTCACGATCGCCGGCCGCCCAGCACCGCGGCCGCGGCGGCCGCGAGCATCCCAACGGCCGCGAACGCCGCCGCGCCCCATCCCTCGCCGGCCCGCTTCGTCGGCGTGACCGGGTCGGGGGGCAGGTTGTACACCTCGGGCTCGTCGAGAAGGAGGAAGAACGCGTTCAGGCCGTCGGTCCCCGGCTGGCTCGCGGCGTCGGCGCCGTACAGGGAGGCCTCGGTGACGCCGCGGTCGTGGAGGTGGGCCAGCCGGGCCTCGGCTCTCGCCCGCAGCTCGTCGATGTCGCCGAACTGGATGGAGTCGGTGGGGCAGGCCTTGGCGCAGGCCGGCTCCATATCGTCCTTGAGCCGGTCGTAGCACAGCGTGCACTTCCAGGCCCGGCCGTCGTCCTCGCGCCGGTCGATCACCCCGAACGGGCAGGCCGCCACGCAGTATCCGCATCCGTTGCACACGTCGGGCTGGACGAACACCGAGTCGAACTCGGTGCGGACGATGGCGCCGGTCGGACAGGCCTCCAAGCAGGCCGCGCTGCGGCAGTGCTTGCAGACGTCGGACATCATCAGCCACGAGAAGCCGTCGCCCGGGCCGCCGGTCGGCGGCGCCGGCCGTTCGATGAACTCGACGTGCCGCCATGTGCTGGCTCCGAGATCGCCGGTGTTGTCGTAGGACATGCCGGTGAAGAACGAACCGTCGTCGGGGAGCTGGTTCCACTGCTTGCAGGCGACCTCGCAGGCCTTGCACCCGATGCAGACTGAGGTGTCGGTGAAAAACCCCTTGGCGCCCATCACTCCCGTCCCCCGCTGACCACGCGCCGTCCCCGGCTCCGGCGGCCGGCCTCGATGTTCGCGGTCAGCGCCTTCGACTCCTGGATCGACACGTTCGGATCGGCCACGAACGAGATCAGTTCGTTGGCCGCGTCACCCCTGGAGGGTCCGGAACGGCCCCAGTGGTACGGCAGGCCGATCTGATGGATGGTTCGGCCCTTGAGCCGGAGCGGCGGGATGCGCTCGGTCACCAGCACCCGGCATTCGATCTCACCGCGCGCCGTGGTGATCGTGGCCCAGCCGCCGTTCCGCAGTCCTCGCTCGGCGGCCAGGGCCGGCGACACCTCGCAGAACAGCTCGGGCTGGAGCTCCGTCAGCCACGAGACCCATCGGCTCATCCCACCGGCGGTGTGGTGCTCGGTGAGTCGATAGGTGGTGACGACGTATGGGAACCGCGGGTCGTCGGAGGAACGGTGGTACGGGTTGTCCCGCCGCTTCCACTCCATCCGCGCCGGGTTGCACTGCTGGCCGTACAGCGGGTTGTCGATGGGTGACTCGCGCGGCTCGTAGTGCGTGGGCATCGGGCCGTCGAGGAGGCCGGTCGGCGCGTACAGCCAGCCCTTCCCGTCGGCCTGGAGGATGAACGGATCGATGCCGGAGATCGTGTCGGTGCCCTCGGCATCGTCGTCCGGATGGTACGACGGCGGCCGCTCGCGGATCGTGTCGGGGTCGTCGAACCCGGTCCACCGGCCGAGGGTCTCGTCCCACCACACGTAGCGCTTCCGTTCGGACCATGGACGGCCGTCTGGGTCGGCGCTGGCCCGGTTGTAGAGGATCCGCCGGTTCGCGGGCCACGCCCATCCCCATTCCGGGGCCACCCAGTTCTGATCGACTCCGGGCCGCCGCCGTGCGGTCTGGTTGACGCCGTCCTTGAAGGAGCCCGCGTAGATCCAGCACCCGGCCGCGGTGGAGCCGTCGTCCCGCAGCGCGGTGAAGCCGGGGACTGGTTCGCCGGTGTCGACGACGTACCCATTGATCTCGCGTAGGACCGCCTCGGCGTCGGGCTCCTCGTGCGGGCCCCTCGTCGGGTAGTCCCACGTCAGGTCCTTGATCGGCCGGTCTCGCCGCTTCCGGGAGCTCCGGTATCGCTCCTTGAGCCGCTTCCCGAGGTGGTACATGAACCACAGCTCGCTGCGGGCGTCGCCAGGCGGGTCGACCGCGGCGTGATGCCACTGGAGCAGCCGCTGGGTGTTCGTGAACGTCCCGTCCTTCTCGGTGTGGGCGGCGGCCGGGAAGAAGAACACCTCGGTCTCGATGTCCTCGGGCCGAACCTCGCCGCGGTCGATCTCGGGGGCGTTGCGCCAGAACTCGGCCGTCTCGATCAGGTGGAAGTCCCGGACCACCAGCCACTCCAGCACGCGGAACCCCTTCCGGTGGAGCGCGCCGTGCATCGAGCCCACTGTGGGGTTTTCGCCCATCACGAATGCGCCGACGAGCTTGCCGTCGGCCATGTCGGCCACCGTGGTCATGTGCGAGTGGTCGCCGGAGAGACGCGGGAGATGGTCGAAGCACCAGTCGTTCTCGGCCGTGGCCTTCGCCCCGAACCATGCCCTCAGGAGCGAGACCACGTACTTGGGGAGCTGGCTCCACCAGCCCGTCGTCGAGATGTTGTTGTGCACGTACTCGTCGAAGCTCCGGTCCAACCGTGCCTTCGGCATCGGGAGGTACCCAGGAAGGAGGTCGTACAGCGTGGGGATGTCCGTGGAGCCCTGGATCGAGGCGTGCCCGCGCAGCGCCAGGATCCCCCCGCCGGGCCGGCCCATGTTGCCGAGGAGCAGTTGGATGATCGAGGCGGTCCGGATGTACTGGACACCCACGGTGTGCTGGGTCCACCCGACCGAATAGACGAAGGCCGAGGTGCGGTCCCGGCCGGAGTTCTCGCAGAGCGCCTCGGCGACCCCGAGGAACTGCTGGCGGGAGATCCCGCACACCTCCTCGACCATCTCAGGTGTGTACCGGGCGTAGTGGCGCTTCAGGATCTGGAAGACGCATCGGGGGTGCCGGAGGGTCTCGTCGACGTGCTCGGCCCGGAGGTCGGCGGACGCGGCGCCCTGGCGGACCTGGGCCTGGCCGGTCGATGGGGTCAGCCGGTAGCCCCGGTTGGGATGCGCCTCCGGCCCCATCTCCCGCTGCCCGGCCGCCGGCGCCACCTCGACGTCCTTGTACTGCCACGAGGTGGGGTCGTATCGTCCCTCCTCGCTGTCCCACCCGCTGAACAGCCCGTCGAGGTCCTCGGTGTCCCGGAAGTCGTCTGACACGATGAACGGGGCGTTCGTGTAGGCAACGACGTACTCACGGAAGTAGCGCTCGTTCTGGATGATGTGGTTCACGATCCCGCCGAGGAAGGCGATGTCCGAGCCGGCCCGGATCGGGACGTGGAGGTCGGCCATGGCGCTGGTGCGGGTGAACCGCGGGTCGACGTGGATGACGGTGGCCCCTCGGTGCTTGGCCTCCATCACCCACTGGAAGCCCACCGGGTGGCACTCGGCCATGTTCGAGCCCTCGATCACGATGCAGTCGGCGTTCTGGAGGTCCTGCTGGAACGTGGTGGCCCCGCCCCTTCCGAACGAGGTCCCCAGACCGGGGACCGTAGAGCTGTGTCATATGCGAGCCTGGTTCTCGATCTGGACGACGCCCAGGGCCGTGAACAGCTTCTTGATGAGGTAGTTCTCCTCGTTGTCCAGCGTGGCCCCCCCGAGGTGGGAGATGGCCATCGTTCGTCGGAGGGGGTTGCCGTCCGTGTCCCTGTCCTCCCAGTTTTCGTCGCGGCCGCGCTGAACGCGCTCGGCGACCATGTCCATGGCCCGGTCGAGGGGGATGCGCTCCCACTCGGTGCCTCGGGGAAGCCGGTAGAGGACGTGCTGCTGCCGGTGCGTCCCGGTGACGAGCTGGAAGGTCGCCGCGCCCTTCGGGCACAGACGCCCCCGCGAGATCGGCGAGTCGGGGTCGCCCTCGATGTCGGTGATCCGGCCGTCGCGGACGTGGACGACCTGGCCGCAGCCGACCGCGCAGTACGGGCACACGGACCGGACGACCTTCTCGGACGTGGTGGTTCGAGGGGTGAGCTCGATGGTGCGCTTCGAGAAGGCGGTGGCTCCCAGGCCAGTGGGGTCCCGGTCCTTGATCTGTCGGAGGACCGGCCACTCGCTCATCCGCCCGAGCCAGTCGCGGATCGCCACCGAGTCGGACTCTACCCCAAGAGCCCTGCGGCACGCCTCCGGACGTCCCGGGGGTCGAGGGGCTACGATGAATCGGAGACCGATCCGGCGACCCGGGAGGAGGCACCATGGCCAGGTTCGGCCGAGTCGTGACCGCGATGGTCACCCCGTTCACCGAGGACCGTTCCCTTGACCTCGATCGAGCCCAGGAGCTGGCCGCCTGGCTGGTGGACCACGGCAGCGACGGGCTCGTGGTCACCGGCTCCACGGGTGAGTCCGCCACCCTGACCGACGACGAGAAGATCTCGATGTGGCGGGCCGTGGCCGAGGCCGCTGGCGACCGGGCCACGGTGATCGCCGGCACCGGCACGTACGACACGGCCCACTCGATTCACCTCAGCCATGAAGCCGAGAAGGCCGGGGTCGCCGGCCTGCTGGTGGTCACGCCGTACTACAACAAGCCGCCGCAGCGAGGGCTCCTCGAGCACTTCTCCAGGATCGCCGAGGCGACGCCGCTCCCGATCCTGGCGTACAACATCCCGGGCCGAACCGGCCTCCGGATCGAACACCAGACGCTCCTGAGGATGGCCGAGGTCGAGAACATCGTGGCGGTGAAGGACTCCACCGGGGACTTCGACGCGATCGCCCACCTGATCCGTGAGGCGCCGGACGGCTTCGAGGTGTACTCGGGCGACGACTGGGCCATCTTCGGCTACGTGTCGCTGGGGGCCGTGGGCGTGGTTTCGGTGGCCAGCCACGTCGTGGGGGAGCGCATCCGCCAGATGATCGAGCAGCTCGAGGCCGGCGACGTGGCCTCCGCCCGGAAGGCTCACTACGAGCTGATGCCGGTGTTCGACGCGCTGTTCATCACGTCGAACCCGATCCCGCTGAAGCGGGCCATGGCCCTGATCGGCCAGCCGGTGGGTCCGCCCCGCCTGCCGCTGGTCGCTGCGAACGACGACGAGTCGGCCCGGATCGAGGCCGCGCTGAAGGAAGCGGGCGTCCTGTAGTCGAGTCGGAAGGAGGGAGAGGATGCTCGATCGGTTCCCCATCTACCCGGTGCTGCCCGCCTCGGACATCGACCGGGCCAGGACGTGGTACCACGAGAAGCTGGGGATGAAGCCGAAGATCGACGAGGGCTGGGGGATGTGGTACGAGTGCGGCGAGGGCACATGGCTCCTCGTGTATCCAACCGGGGCGGCCGGCACGGCCCAGAACACCCAGGCCCACTTCCAGGTCACGGACATCGAGGGGCTCATGGAGGAGCTCCGGGGCCGAGGTATCACCTTCGAGGAGTACGAGGGCGAGCCGTTCACCCAGATGCACCGGGGCGGCGGCCTGTACGAGTACGGGGGCTACAAGACGGTCTTCGTCAAGGACAGCGAGGGCAACACGATCGAGATCGCCCAGCAGCCGCAGGGTTGATCACGGTGATCGCCCGGATCTGGCGGGGGCGCACCCCGGGGGAGAAGGCCGAGGCGTATCACGACTACCTGCGAGCCACCGGCCTGAAGGAGTACGCCGAGACGCCGGGGAACCGCGGCGTCTTCGCGCTCCGACGGATCGAGGGTGGCGTGGCCGAGTTCCTCCTGCTCACGCTGTGGGAGTCGATGGATTCGGTCCGCCGGTTCGCCGGAGAGGATCCCGAACGTCCCGTGTACTACCCCGACGACGACGAGTACCTCCTGGAACGGGAGCCCCTCGTCTCGCACTACGACGTCCTCGAGGCCCCGCCACGCGGCCCTATCGGCGGCAGCGTCGCAGGGACGACGGACGAGCGCGAACATCCCGGCGAGGACCCCACGATCCAGGCCGATTGGGCCTCACCGACCGAGCCCGGCCCCGGTGACTCGGAGGGCGCGAAGCCCGAGCCTCCACCCGACGGGGGGCGAGGGCAAGACCGGCGCCCCGGCTAGACGACCGGGAACTCGATGTTGATCTGCCCGGTCCCGGTGCTGGGGAAGTACGGGGTGATGGTCTCGGCCTTCCCCCGGTACTCGTCCCATCCGAGCACGCCGAACAGCATCGCGGTGTCGGCCATGCGCTGCTCCCCG
>DASQWG010000008.1:0-3088 GCA_035640375.1 Actinomycetota bacterium | reverse complement strand
TGGCGGCCCCCAACGATCGGGCCCTGGACCGGGCCGTAACGCGAGCCGTCCGTCACCCGCTGTTCCGCGACGGGCCCGCCTTCGCGGGCGAGCTGACGGTGCGGTGCCTGGCCGACTGATCGCCCGGACCTGGTCGATCACCGAATGGGTGGCGGTGATGGCCGTCGCCGCCGACATCCAGGAGTTGGCGGCCGAGGTCGAGCGGCTCGTAGCGGTATGCCCCGAGGACGCGGTGCTGGCCAGAGTCCACGCGCACGAGGGTTTGGCGGAGGCCCTCGGCGTGAACCCGGAGTGGTGGTTCTGCGGCGTGGCCGTGGAAGACCGAGGAGGCCTGGAGGAGGCCGAAGCGATCCTGGGCCGGGCCTTCGGGCGGTCGCCGCTGGTCCTGGGGCCGTTCCGGCTCATTCGGCTGGTGGACTGACCGGTGCTACATTGGCTCCGTGGCAAGCCGCGCGCGACGCCGCGGCGTCCTGGTCGCGCTGTTCGGCCTCGGGCTCGTCCTCCTTCCGATCATCGCCAGCGCGATGGCGGTGTGGCGTGCCGCCCATACTGACGAGGCCAGCTCGATCGACCACACCGACGTGATCCTGGTGCTCGGGGCGGCGCAGTACGGCGGCGAACCGTCCCCCGTCTTCCGCGGTCGGTTGGACCACGGCGCGCTGCTGTACGAACGGGGCTTCGCCGACCGGATCATGGTCCTGGGGTCGCGCCAGCAGGGAGACGTGTTCACCGAGGCCGAGGCCGGCGCGGCGTACCTTCTCGCCCAAGGGATCCCGCCCGAGGCGCTCCACACCTCGCCCCAGGGATCCACGACGTTCCAGAGCCTCCGCGGAGCGGCCGGGGAGATGCGCACTCTCGGGCTCGGCAGCGCCTTCCTGGTTTCCGATCCGTGGCACAACCTCCGGATCCGGCGGATGGCCAGGGACCTGGGCATCGAGGGCTACGTATCGGCCACGTGGCAGTCCGCCGCGCGGAGCCAGTCCACGAGGCTCCAGGGGTACGCTCGGGAGACGTTCGCGTACCTGTACTACCGCGTGTTCGGGGCCTGAGGGCGGCCCAGGACCCGGTGCTACACTCGCCGCCGATGGGGGGAGAGGGCACGATCCGCGAGCGCCAGGAGGCGCTCGAGCGCGACACGCTCTCGGACCGGTCCTCGCTGTCGGCGTCCTCGAAGGGCCGCGAGCGAGAAGAGCCGCCGCACCCCATGCGAACGGCGTACCAGCGCGATCGGGACCGGATCGTCCATTCGAAGTCATTCCGACGGCTGAAGCACAAGACCCAGGTGTTCATCGCGCCCGAGGGCGACCACTATCGGGTCCGGCTGACCCACACCCTGGAGGTCTCGCAGATCGCCCGGACCATCGCCCGGGCCCTCCGGCTCAACGAGGACCTCACCGAGGCCATCGCCCTGGGTCATGACCTCGGCCACACGCCGTTCGGCCACCTGGGCGAACAGGCGCTGTCGCCCTACCTCGGCCGGCCCTTCCGTCACAGCGAGCAGAGCCTCCGCGTCGTCGATCACCTCGAGCGCGACGGTCGGGGCCTCAACCTGACGTGGGAGGTGCGCGACGGCATCGTGAACCACACCTGGGCCATGCCCGAGCCGGCCACGATGGAGGCCCGCGTGGTCCGGTTCGCCGACCGCCTCGGGTACGTGAACCACGACATCGACGACGCCATCCGGGCCGGGCTGATCACCGAGGGCGACCTCCCGCCCCAGGTCACCGAGGTCTTGGGCCAGGCCCACGGCCAGCGGATCGAGACGCTGGTGACCGACATCGTGGAGACCACCGGGGACGGTCCCGAGGTCCGGATGTCGGACCGGGTCTACGAGGCCCTCGACCGCCTCCGAGACTTCATGTTCGAGCGGGTGTACCTCCGCGAGGAGGCCGCCAGCGAACAGGACAAGGCCATCGGGGTCATCCGGGCCCTCTTCGAGCACTACCTCGGCCACCCCGAGGAGGTGCCGGATGAGTACGCCCGGGCGCCGGGCACCGACGCCGAGCGAGTGGCCGACTACATCGCCGGGATGACCGATCGGTTCGCCCTCACCACGTACGAGCGGCTCTTCCTTCCCCAGGGATGGATGCTGTAGTCGGTGCGGATCCGGGATGACGACAAGGAGCTGGTGCGGCAGCGGACCGACCTGGTCCGGCTGGTCCAGCAGTACGTCGCGCTGAAGAAGGCCGGCGCGGACCGGTTCGTCGGGCTGTGTCCGTTTCACACCGAGAAGACGCCGTCCTTCGGAGTGAGCCCCAGCAAGGGGATGTACTACTGCCACGGGTGCGGCCGGGGCGGCGACGCCTTCCGGTTCATCCAGGACATCGAGGGGCTCGAGTTCGTCGAGGCCGTGGAGCGGCTGGCCGCCCAGGCCGGCGTCACGCTCCGTTACGAGGGGGTCTCGCCGGGGGAGCGCCGCCAGGCCTCGCGGCGGCAGTCCCTCCACCGAGCGACGGCCATGGCCGCCGACCTGTACCGCCGCATGCTGCTCGAGGGCCGGGAGGCCGAGGCCGCCCGCCGGTACCTCGAGGGCCGGGGGATCTCCCGGGCCGAGATGGAGGCCTTCGGCATCGGGTTCGCGCCCGGCTACTCCGACTTCCTCCTGCGCCGGATGGCCCGGGAGTTCTCGCCGGAGATCCTGGTGGAGGCCGGCCTGGCCATGAAGGATCCGCGCGGTGGCGTCCGGGACCGGTTCCGGTCCCGGATCACGTTTCCCATCCACGACCTCACCGGGAAGGCGGTGGGGTTCGGGGCCCGCCTCCTGGACGGTGACGGGCCGAAGTACCTCAACTCGCCGGAGACGTCCATCTACAAGAAGGCCTCGCTCCTGTACAACCTGCACCGGGCCAAGGGCGAGATCACCAAGTCCGGCCGGGCCTACGTCGTCGAGGGGTACACCGACGTGATCGCTCTCCACCGGGCCGGGATCCCGCTCGGCGTGGCCACCTGCGGGACCGCGCTCGGCGAGGGGCACTTCCAGGTCATCTCCCGGTTCGCCCGGAAGGCCGTACTGTGCTTCGACGCCGACGAGGCGGGGGCGAGGGCCGCGGAACGTGCGCACGGCATGTTCGAGCGGTACGCGCTCGAC
>DASQWG010000007.1:0-5376 GCA_035640375.1 Actinomycetota bacterium | reverse complement strand
GGGTGATGACGTTCTTCCCGGCCCCCGAGAACAGCCCCTCGTCGAAGTCGAACTCCGGATCGAGCTCGACCTTGAATGCGACCTCCCCGGCATTGCTGATCGACGTGTCGAACCCGAAGAAGTTGAACTGGTCGGCCGTGGAGGCGATGGTGGTGAGCTTCTTGCCGCTCCCCCGGAGGATGGATTCGGTGTCGGGCTTCTTCCCCTCGTCGATCCGCGCCGCGAACGATACCTCGCCACCGTCGTTCATCGAGGGGTTGCGGCCGATGAAGCCGAACCGCTTCTGGTCCTCGACGATCGTGGTCAGGGTCCCGTCCGCGTCGACCCGGTAGATGCCCGGGACCGTGTTGAAGCCATCCGGGGCGAGCCTGCCCGCCCGGAAGGCGACCTGGCCCCCGGCGTTGATCGTGGCGCAGCCGAAGCTGAACGGGTCGAAGCCGTCCTCGGTGCTGTCGACGAGCTTGACGAAGGTGAAGCCCTGGGCGTGGGCGGGCAGGGCCAATGCGATGAGGGTCGTGGTGACCGCCAGGCCCACGATGATCTTCCGAATCGGGGTCATGGTTCCTCCTCCCGCGGTCGAGCTGCCGGCTCTCTCATCAGTGTTGGCGGGCCGCCTGAGGGCGCCGTGAAACGGCCGTGAGAGATCCTTCATCTCTAGAGATGCGTCGCCCGGAGTGGCCCGGTTCGGGGACGACCCCCGATCGCTACCGACGGGCGTGGATGAGAAGCAGGCCGCCGGCCAGGACGGCACCCGATGTGGAGATCAGCAGCATGATCCACGCTCCCCCGCTCACTCCAGCCATGAGGTCCCGTCCCACCACGACGGCCAGGAACGCCACCCAGGCGAACAGCGTCCCCACGCAGCCCGCCAGGGCCAGAATGCGACTGCCCGGTCGCTTCAGGAGCACGCCGATACCCCCCGCAACCAGAAGAAGGCCGGACACCACCAGGCCCACGTCGATGGCCAGCAGGGCCGAGCCAACCGTTCCGATCCCCGCCCGGTCGAAGATCGAGAGGTCCTCGGCCAGCAACGCCAGATCCCAGCCGTTGTAGGCCGCCGAGGAGGCGCCGACCAGAAGCAGGACGATCGCCGCGGCAGTTGACGCTCCCGCGCTCGGGGGAGGGGCCGCCTCAGGTGGCACGTGGGCCGCGGGCGGCGGCATCGGGCCGGGAACGTGGGCTCCCGGGGGCGGGGCCGGCTCGATCTCCATTGATAGTGACCCTAGCGCAGCGCCGCCGGACACGGCCCGGTTCCTATACTCGCGGTAGGCGAGAGTGGCGGAACCGGCAGACGCGCCGGCTTTAGGAGCCGGTGCCCGAAAGGGCGTGGGGGTTCGAATCCCCCCTCTCGCACGCGAAGAGGCCGGGTCTCCGACCCGGCCTCCTCACGTCGTTCGCTTCGACTATCGGGTGGGGTCCTGACGGATCTCGCCCCGCCAGGCGCCGGTCTCGAGCCCGCGCGACTCGATGAACTCCTTGAACCGCTTGAGGTCACCCTTCACCCGCTTCGTGACCATGCCGGTCCAGTCGCCGACCTTCTCGGCGACGTCACCGGGCTCCCACTGGAGCTGAAGCATGACCCTTGTCATCGAGTCATCGAGGCGGTGGAACGTCACCACGCCGGCGTGCGTGGGCCCGTCCAGGCTGTGCCAGGCGATGCGCTCGTCGGCCCGCTGCTCGTCGATCTGGGCCTCCCATTCGCGCTCGGTCCCGGCGATCTCGGCCCGCCACCGCAGGCGATCGTCGGTGATCTGCTTGACCTCCTCGACGCCCTCCATGAACTCGGGGAACTCCTCGAACTGCGTCCACTGGTTGTAGGCGGTGCGGACGGGCACCTTCACATCGATGGACTGCTCGATGGTGGACATGCGAATCCCTCCTTCCAGAGTGGGATGTACCCGCCGGCCCGAGCAGCTAATCGCCGGTCGCGTGCGCCGACACTCAGGCCACCCCGACCGGCACGCCGGAGGCGGCCAGGCCCTCGCGCAGCGGGGTGAGCGACACGCCGAGCTCGTCCTCGGCTGACGGCAGGTCGTCGGCCAGCGAATCCATCGCCAGGACTTCCAGCATCGTCAGCGACAGCCGCTGCCCCAGCAGGCGGGCGGCCTTGCGGGCGGCCCCGGGGGCCAGGTGGACCTTGCGCCGTCGCCGGCCGGCCAGCAGGTCGACGAGCTCATCGGCCGTCACCTCGTCCGGTCCCTGCAGCCCGAAGGTTCCCTCCACCGCGCCGGCCCGGTCGTCCCCGCTCACCAGCGTGCGGGCCACGTCCTCGACGTACGTCGGCGCGATCCGCTGCCGCCCGGTCCCGACCACCGTGGCCGCCACCGCTCTGGAGGCCGCCGCCCGCATCCCGTCCAGCCACGGCTGACGCGGGCCGTACACGTGGGTCGACCGCAGGATCAGGTGCTCGAAGCCCGATCCACGGACGGCCTCCTCGGCCAGGCCCTTGGCCCGGAGGTAGGCGTTCGGCGAATCGGCGGAGGCGCCGGGGTACGAGAGGAGCAGGAACCGGGTGACCTCGGCCTCGCTTGCGGCCTCCAGCGCGTCGAGGACCGTGCCCAGGTTCGCGGCCTGGTACGCGCGCTCGTCGGGGAGGTCCAGCCCGCCGGCCAGGTGGATCACCGTGTGGGCTCCCTCCATGGCCGTGGACGCGGTGGCCGTGTCGGCGAGGTCGGCCACGGCCACCTTGGCGCCGGTCGCCCGGAGGGGGTCCGCGGCGGCGGCGTCGCGGATCAGGGCCCGAACCTCCCCCCGCTGCGCCAGCATCGGCACCAGGACGGCGCCGATGTCGCCCGATGCGCCGGTGACCACGACCGGCACCGGCTACAGCCCCTCGAACAGCTCCGACTCGCGAAGCTTGCGGAGGGCGATCCGCTCGACCTTCCGCACGGTCTCCGCCGACACCCCCACCATCTCGGCGACCTCCCGCAGGCTGAGCGGGTGCCCCGTGCCGAGGCCGTACCGGAGCACCACGACCTCGCGCTCCAGCGGCTCCAGCGCGGTCTCCACGGCCTCGCCGATCTCCTCGCGCAGCAGCGCGTCCTCCACCGCGTCGACCGGGCTCTCGTCCTCGACCAGCGACACGAGGTCGCCGAGCTCGGTGTCCTCACCGACCGGCTCCTGGAGGGACCGCGGCTCGCGCCGGGAAGCGATCTCCAGCGCGCCGAGGTCCTCGACCCGGACACCGGCCTCGCGGGCGATCTCTTCGGGCGTCGGGTCCCGTCCGGTCTGCTGGGCCAGGCGCTCTCGAACCTGGCGGACCTTCCGGATCCGCTCGTGGACGTGGACCGGGATCCGGATCTGGCGGCCGCGGTCGGCGATGGCCCGCGTGATGGCCTGACGGATCCACCATGTGGCATACGTGGAGAACTTGAAGCCGCGCCGCCAGTCGAACAGCTCGACGCCGCGCATCAGCCCGATGTTCCCCTCCTGGATCAGGTCGAGGAGGGGGAGCCCCTGCCCCTGGTACTTCTTGGCGATCGAGACCACCAGCCGGAGGTTGGCCAGGATGAACCGGCGCCGAGCCCGCTCGGCCCGCCGCCTCTCCTCCCGAAGCTTCCGCTTCGTGGCGTCCGACCGGATCCGCCCGGACGCCAGCCGGGCTTCCGCCTCCTTCCCGTGCTCGATGGCGATGGCCAGCTCGACCTCCTCCTGCTTGGTGAGGAGCGGCTCGGCCCCCGCGACCTCGAGGTAGAGCCGGAGGTCGTCGATGTCGGTCGGATGGAAGGACTCGGACACGCGTTCGCTCACCGGACGGCCACCGTAGCGGGTTCTATCATGGCGAGGTGATCCGGGTTCGCCGCGATGCCGAGATCCACCGTGCCGAGGGCGGCTGGTTCACCGCCCGGTGGCACTTCTCGTTCGACCGGTATCGCGATCCCGACAACATGGGCTGGGGCCCGCTCCGCGTCTTCAACGACGACCGCTTGGTCCCCGGGGCGATCTGGCCGCTCCACCCGCACCGGGATATCGAGGGACTCACGTACGTGGTCGAGGGGACGTTCCGCCACGAGGACGACCAGGGCGGCGACGGAGTGCTCCCCGACGGCTCGGTCCAGCGGATGACGCTCGGCAGCGGAGCCTGGCACTCGGAGCAGAACGCTTCGCAGACCGAGCCGATGCGGTTCATCCAGATTTGGATCATGCCGAGCGAGCGCGGCCTTCGCCCGAGCCTGGAGCAGAAGGTGTTCAGCGTGGACAACCGCACCGACCGGCTCCTCGAGGTGTTCTCCCCCGACGGTGGCGATTCGGTCACCGTCCACCGAGACGTGTGGGTGTACGTGGCCCGGCTGACCCCCGGGGCCGAGGCGCAGCACGCCTTCGACGGAGGTCGGGGCGGCTACCTGTACGTGATCGACGGCGCCGTCAGGGCGGGCGACGAGAAGCTCGGAACCGGCGATGCCGCGAAGATCCGGGACGAGGCGACGCTCCGGTTGGCGGCCGAGGACACCACCGAGCTGATCCTGGTCGACGTCCCGCTCGAAGAAGACTAGTCGGCGCCCCCAGTGCTGACCCGCATCGCCTTCTCGTAGACCAGCACACCGCCGAGGTACTGGCCCACGCTGAGAACCACGAAGCCGATCGCCTCGAGCACGATCCACAGGGTCTCGGCTTCGGGGACGGTGCGGTCGGGGAACCGGATGATCAGCGTGGTGAAGAAGAAGACGAATGCGGTCACCTGGACCAGCAGGTGCCAGGTGGCGATGCGGCGCTTCGACGAGCCCCTGACCATCCCCCACCAATCGATCAGTCCCGTGGTGACGAGGATGACCGTGGCCGCCGCCGCTCCGATCAGGAGGAACGTCCCCGCTTGGACCAGGCCGGGGTTCGGCTCGATCCTGGTCATGATGTCGAAGACCAGCGTCGCCGTATAGAACGCGATCGGGAAGTGGACGAACAATGGATGGGATGGGTGACCGAGCGGGTAGCCCTGGATCCATTCCTTCAGGGTCCAGGCGCGGTTTTCCCGGCGGTTCCTCAGGCTGATCGGCATGCGCCCCCTCCTCGGATGGCGGAACCCCGGCCATCATCGGCCGGGGTCCCAGCGTCAGTCAAACCGAGCCTGCTACTTGCCCTTCGGATACGTGGCCTGGAGGTTCCGGGCGGCCTCGTCGACGTCGATCTCCGCGGCCTCCGCCGCGGCCTTCAGCTCGCTCATCGTGATATGGCGGCTGTCCCCATGATCGTCGTCGGGGATGCCGCATCCGCACGTGAGGCACATGCGCGATTCCTCCTCTCGGCTTCGGTCCTCCGATTATCCCCCGGCCAGGAGGTCCCGAAGCGTGCGCAAGGCACGCCCCCGGTGGCTGATGCGGTCCTTCTCCTCCGGCTCGAGCTCGGCCATGGTGCGGTCCCAGCCCAGCGGCTCGAAGACTG
>DASQWG010000006.1:0-3046 GCA_035640375.1 Actinomycetota bacterium | reverse complement strand
ACATCGCCGGGACCGCGTTCGTGGAGAAGGGCGGCGACTACTGGCCCGCCGGCGCCACGGGGAACCCTGTTCGAACCGTGATCCGGTTCGTGGAGCGGCGGGCCGCCCGCTCGTAGCGCCGACGGTCAGGCCGGTTTCGTTCCCACGGCCAGGAGGACGTCGTTCGTGTCGCCGATCGGGTCCGAGAACCGCTCGCGAAAGGTCGCCTCGACCCGCTCACGGAACCGACCCCACAGCGCCTCGCCCAGGATCTCCCGGAGGAACCGTCCCAGTGCGGAGACCTCTCGCCCCGCCAGGTAGTCCTCGATCGAGACCGTGGCCCGGTGCTGGCGGCGCTCCACCCGGACGTTCCGCAATCCGGCCTCACGGAGCGCCTCCTCCAGCGGGTCGGGGTTCGAGAACCGCTCGGCCCAGGGCGCGGCCCGACGCATGGCGTCGTCGAGAAGGTCCTTGGTGGTGAACGCCTCCGCGACGGAGCGCCACGTGTCGCTGAACTCGTCACGCCGCCAGTCCCACGTCACGGTGCCGAGCGTGCCGCCCGGCCGGAGGACCCGGGCCATGTCGAACAGGAAGGTCTCGTAGCTCGGCACCACGTGGAGGACGAAACCCGCGGCCACCCCGCCGAACCGGCCCACCCGGAACGGCAGGTCCACGCCGTCGGCGGCGGCGAGCCGGCGGAGGCCTCGCCCCCGCGCTCGGGCCAGCATCGGAACGGAACGATCGACGGCCACCGTGGGACGCCACCCGGCCGCCTCGGCCGCCTCGGCCACGACCCCGGTCCCGCTGCCGACGTCGAGGAAGCCGCCGTCCGACGGCCGCCCCATGAGCTCGACGAGGTCGCGAGCCGCCGGCTCATGGATCGGCGCCCGGACCCGGTCGTACGCCTCGGCCACCTGGTCGAACGACCGCCAGTCCGGTGCGGGGGCCACGGGGCCGGTTCGGGTCCGTCGGAACATGCACCCGATGCTACAGGCCGTCCGGCGGAACGAGGTCTGGGCTTCACGACCGGATTCCGCTGGTTCGGGCGGTTAGCACCGTTCGGTTCGGGGTATGGACCGGGCCGAAGGGAGGGACGTCGATGGCACGGCCAGCCGAAGTGCTCGAGCTTGACGAGGATCGGATCCTCAGGGACTACCTTCGGCTCCTGACCCGGGACGCTGGTCCCGAGCTGAAGTTGCGGTCCCCCGGCCACGACCTCAGGACGTGCGCCTCCTGCGGGCGACGCACCGCGTTCACCCTCGACCCCGAGGGCACCTGGTTCCGCTGCACCCACTGCGGCGAGTACGCCTGAGGCCGGTCGGCTCGCTACGATGGCGAGCCGACCGATGGACCCGCCTCGACACGGAGGCCACCTCGCCGCCGCGGCCCTGAAGCGAGAGGGCATCGAGCACCTGTTCACGCTGTCCGGCGGCCACATCGCCCCGATCTACGACGGCTGCGCGGCCGAGGGCATCCGCATCGTCGACTTCCGACACGAGCAGGCTGCCGCGCACGCCGCCGACGGGTGGGCTCGCGTCACGGGGAGGCCCGGCGTGGCCGCCGTCACCGCGGGACCCGGCGTGACCGATGCGGTCACCGGCATCGCCAACGCGATGTACGCGAACTCGCCGGTGGTCGTGCTCGGGGGCAAGTCTCCCCTCTGCGAGCTCGAGCGGGGCTCGCTCCAGGAGATGGACCACGTCACGCTGGTCCGGTCGATCACCAAGTGGGCCCGGACGTGCTGGGAGACCGCTCGGATCGCCGACTACGTCACCGAGGCGTTCCGCCACGCCACTGCGGGGCGGATGGGGCCGGTGTTCCTCGACATCCCGCTCGACGTCCAGTTCGACGTGTGGCCGGCCGGGGTGGAGGTGCCCCACGGCTCCCGCACGGACGGCCGGCCGATGGGGGATCCCGAGCACGTCGCCCGAGCCGTCCGGCTCCTCCGCGACGCCGACCACCCGATCGTGTTGGCCGGGGCCGGGGTGCGGTGGTCTGAGGCCCACGGGGCTCTGGCCGCGCTGGCCGATGCGCTCAAGGTCCCCGTGTTCCTGAACTCGCTGGGCCGGGGCTGCCTGCCGCCGGATCACCCCTCGTTCTTCTCCGCGGCCCGGAAGTACGCCTTCGGCAAGGCCGACCTGATCCTGGCAATCGGCGTCGACTGGGACTTCCGGCTGGGGTTCGGCCGGAGGGGTTTGCCCGAGTCGGTCCGGGTGATCCAGGTCGACGTCGACGCGGTCCACATCGGGCGCAACCGGCCGGTCGACGTGGGCATCGTCGGGGATCCGGGGAAGGTGATCGGGCAGCTGCTCGACGCGGGCCTCGGAAACGCCGAGGAGCCGTCCTGGACCGCCGAGGTTCGCGACGAGGAGCGCCGGCTGGTCGAGGAGGCTCGGGCGGGGATGGAATCCGACGCGGTCCCGATCCATCCCCAGCGGTTCGCCCGGGAGATCCGCGACTTCCTCGACGGGGACGCCGTCGTGGTCGGCGACGGCGGGGACATCGTCGGCCTCAGCGCCTCGATCATCCCGGCGCGCGCGCCGGGCCATTGGCTCGACCCGGGACCGTTCGGGTGCCTCGGCGTCGGCCCTTCGTTCGCCATGGCGGCGAAGCTGGCCAAGCCCGACAAGCAAGTGCTGATCGTGTACGGCGACGGGTCGTTCGGCCTCAACGCGATGGAGTACGAGAGCGCCATCCGACAGGACATCCCGTTCGTCGGCGTGATCGGGAACGACGGCGCGTGGGGACAGATCCGGGTCGCTCAGGAGGCGTTGTACGGGAGCGCTCCGGCCTCGGTCCTGTCGCAGGACGCCGGGTACCACCGGATGGTCGAGGGCCTGGGCGGTCACGGGGAGCTGGTGACCGAGCCGGGCGAGATCCGGCCGGCCCTCCGCAGAGCGTTCGAGGCCGGTGTGCCGGCGTGCGTCAACGCGCTCCTGGACCCCTCGCTGATGCGCCGGGCCTCGTACCTCGGGTAGGGGTCACCGGCGAGCGCGGGCGGTGTCGATGAACTGCTCGCGATCGACCACGACCCGAACGTGGGTCCCGCGGGCCACCGGCCCCGCCG
>DASQWG010000005.1:0-6418 GCA_035640375.1 Actinomycetota bacterium | reverse complement strand
ATGCCCCGCCGGGCCTCGTGCACGGTCCGGCCGTACAACCGCGAATCGGCCCGAGCCAGGTACACGAACTCGAACAGGCACAGCGCCGACCGCGGGCTCTCGGCGTACCGGGACGACCGGAGCCCCCGATCGTCCAGCATCACCAGCTCGCCCGGCTCCACCTCGCGGACGTACTCCGCGCCGACGATGTCCAGGGCCGCGGTCTCCGAGGCCAGGACCCAGCCGGAGGCCAGGCGCCCGATCGCCAACGGCCGCAGGCCGTGGGGGTCTCGAGCGCCGAACACCGTCCGCTCATCCATCAGCACGAACGAGAACGCACCCTGCAGCGTGGGAAGGACCCGGAGCGCCGCGGTCTCCAGGTCGGCGCCCTCGCCGGCCAGGAGCGAGGCCACCAGGTCCGAGTCGGTGGTCGCCGGGCCGCGGCGACCGACCCGCCCCGCCAGCGCCTCGGTGTTGACCAGATTCCCGTTGTGCCCGAGGGCCAGCCCCCGGCGTCCGTCGGTCTTGAACGAGGGCTGGGCGTTCTCCCAGGTCGTCGAGCCCGTCGTCGAGTAGCGGTTGTGACCGATGGCCAGGTCACCCTGCAGCGTGGCGAGCGTGCGCTCGTCGAAGACCTGCGAGACCAGGCCGAGCTCCCGATACACCAGGATGTTGTGCCCGTCCGAGACCGCGATCCCGGCGGACTCCTGGCCGCGATGCTGAAGGGCGTAGAGCCCGAAGTATGCGAGCCTGGCCACGTCCTCTCCGGGCGCCCAGACCCCGAAGAGGCCGCACGCCTCGCGCGGGCTGTCCCCAT
The DNA here is from genome assembly GCA_035640375.1 of Actinomycetota bacterium. Lineage (GTDB taxonomy): Bacteria > Actinomycetota > UBA4738 > UBA4738 > CALAEC01 > CALAEC01. Next base: position 5,622 of record DASQWG010000005.1, on the reverse strand, counting down.
TCACCCGGTGCGATCGTACCATCGGCTACCCGGCCGACCGCCCCGATCGGAGCAAGCGGGGGATGGCGTCCTCGTACACGGCCGCGGCCTCGGTCACCGCGATGTCGACCTCGTCGCCGACCACCATCCGGGGGCCACCGCTCTCCCCGATCCGCTCGATCGGGACGCCTCGAGCCTCGGCCAGGGTCTCCAGGTCGGTCGCCGAAGACCGGAGCAGCCATACCACCGCCCTCGAGGCCGATTCGGAGAACAGCCACACGTGGGGCGGGAGGTGGTTCGGGAGCGACACCGCGAACCCGCAGTCACCGGCGATGGCGGTCTCGGCCAGGGCCGCGGCCAGCCCGCCGTCGGAGCAGTCGTGGGCGCCAGCAAGAACCTTCCGGCCGGCCGCCTCGACCAGCAGCGTCACCAGGGCGGCTTCCCGCCGGAGATCCAGGCCCGGGGGGCGCCCCCGCACGACGCCCAGGATCGTCTCCGCGTACTCCGACCCCCCCAGCTCGGCGAAGGTCTCCCCGAGCAGGTAGAGGGCCATCCCCGGCCGCAGGGCCGAACCGAGCCGGAGGCGGTGGTCCTCGAGGAGGCCGAGCATGCCCACGATCGGGGTCGGCGGCACCGAGGAGTCCTCTGACTCGTTGTAGAAGGACACGTTGCCGCCGGTGACCGGCGCGCCGAGCGCCCGGCACGCGTCGCCCATGCCCCGGACGGTCTCCCGGAACGCCCACATCACCTCGGGGCGCTCCGGGCTGCCGAAGTTCAGGCAGTTCGTCACGGCCAGCGGACGGGCCCCCACGCAGGCGACGTTCCGGGCCGACTCGGCGACCGCATGGGCACCGCCGAGGTATGGATCGAGCCGGCCGTACCGGCCGTTCCCGTCGGTCGACAGGGCGACGGCCCTGGTCGAGCCCTCCAGGCGGATGACCGCGGCGTCGCCGCCCGGCCCGGCCACGGTGTTGCCCTGGACGATGGAGTCGTACCGCTCCCATACCCACCGCTTCGAGGCCACGTTCGGCGCCGCCAGGAGGCGGAGGACGGCCTCGCCCGGGGCCACCGGCGGAGGGAGGAACGTGGGGTCATCGGCCTGCACCTCGTCCAGCGTGGGGGGCGCGGCCATCGGACGGCGGTACCGAGGAGCCTCCTCGGTCAGGGAGTGAGCCGCGACCTCGGCCACCACCCGGCCGCCGCTCCGGGCCCGCAGCGCGCCGTCGGACGTCAGTCGGCCGACGACCGCGGAGACCAGGCCCCACCGCTCGCACGCCTCCCGGGCTGCCTGGAGGTCCCCGGGCCGGACCACGGCCAGCATCCGCTCCTGCGACTCGCTGGTGAGGATCTCGAACGGCTCCAGGCCCTCCTCCCGGAGCGGAACCGCCTCGAGATCGATCTCTGCTCCCGCCCCCGCCACCGTGGCCGTCTCGGACACGGCGCAGGTGAGACCGGCCCCGCCGAGGTCCTGAAGCCCCGCCAGGAGGCCCCGCCCGGCCAGCTCCAGGCACGCCTCGATCAACAGCTTCTCGGCGAAGGGATCGGCGATCTGCACGCTGGGCCGGTCCTCCTGGCTGGCCCGTCCCAGCGTTCGCGACGCCAGCACGGAAACTCCACCGATCCCGTCCCGCCCGGTGCGGGCACCGATCAGCAGCAACACGTCGCCGGGCCGACCCCTGCCCGAACGGAGGATCCGGTCGGTCGGCACGAAGCCCACGCACATCGCGTTCACGGTCGGGTTGGGGCCGTGGGCCGGGTCGAAGCGCACCTCGCCCCCCACGGTTGGGACCCCGATGCAGTTGCCGTAGCCGCCGATCCCGGCGACCACGCCCTCGAACAGCCACCGGTTCCGGGCGTCCTCCAGCGAACCGAACCGGAGCGGGTCGAGGAGCGCCACCGGCCGGGCCCCCATCGAGAGGACGTCGCGGACGATTCCACCGACGCCCGTGGCGGCACCCTGGTACGGCTCGATCGCCGACGGGTGTGAGTGGGACTCCATCTTGAACGCGCAGGCCAGGCCGTCGCCGAGGTCCACCACGCCCGAGTCCTCGCCCGGCCCGACCAGCACCTGGGGCCCGTCGGTGGGGAGCTCCCCGAGGTGAACCCGGCTTGACTTGTACGAACAGTGCTCGGACCACATCGCCGCGTACATCGCCAGCTCGGCTCGGTTGGGCTCCCGCCCCAAGGCCGCAACGATCCGATCGTGTTCCTCGTCGGTGAGCCCGAGGGCCCGGTGGATCGGCGCGTCGCCGCGCTGGTGCGCCTGGACCATCACACCCCGGCCGGCACGGCCTGCAGGAGGGATTCGAACAGCGGCTGCCCCCCGGTCGGACCGACCTCCGGGTCCACGGCGTGCTCGGGGTGCGGCATCATCCCCACCACGTTGCCGCGGTCGTTGGCGATGCCGGCGATGTGGTTGGTGGCCCCGTTCGGGTTCCATTCGTCGCCAAGGTCGCCACCCGGCGAGCAGTACCGGAACACCACCCGCCCCTCGTCCTCGATCCGCTCCAGGGTCTCCGGGTCGGCCACGAACCGGCCCTCGCCGTGCTTCACCGGGACCGGCAGCACCTCGCCCGGCTCGAGCGTGGAGGTGAACGGGGTGGCCGAAGTCTCGCACCGGACGTGGACCCTCCGGCACACGAAGGCCAGACCGGCGTTGCGCGTCAGGGCGCCGGGCAGCAGGCCGGCCTCGCACAGGATCTGGAACCCATTGCAGATGCCCAGAACCGGGCCGCCGCGCTCGGCGTGGTCGGCCACCGCCACCATTACCGGAGCGAACCTGGCGATGGCGCCGGCCCGGAGGTGGTCGCCGTAGGAGAACCCGCCGGGAAGGATCACGGCATCGGCGCCCCCGAGGTCGCGGTCGCGGTGCCACACCGGGACCGGCGTGCCGCCCACGAGCCGGACCGCCCGGAGGGCGTCGCGATCGTCGAGGGAGCCGGGGAAGGTGATCACGGCCACCCGAGAACCGCTCATCCGACCTCCTCGGCCGCGAGCACCCGGTACTCCTCGATCACTGGATTCGACAGGAGCCGACCGGCGACCTGCTCGACGAGCGCCCGAGCCGCCTCCTCGCTCTCGGCCTCCACGGTCAGCTCGACGTGCTTGCCAGTCCGGACGTCGGTGACCCCGGACCACCCCATCGTCGGCAGCGCGTCCTCCACGGCCCGACCCTGCGGGTCGGCCATCCCCGGTTTCAGCATCACCACGATCTCGAACCGCCGCTTCACCCGCAGGTCCTCTTGAGGTACCGCTCGAACGGCTCGCCGGTGATCCGGTCGTACGCCTCCGCGTAGCGCTGCGAGGTCTGGGCCACGATGCCCGGCGGCAACTCCGGCGCGGGCGGCTCGTGGTCCCAGCCGATATCGTCGAGCCAGTCACGGACGTATTGCTTGTCGAACGACGGCTGGGGCCCGCCGGGCCGGTAGGTATCTGCCGGCCAGAACCGCGAGGAGTCGGGCGTCATGACCTCGTCGCACAGGGCGATCTCGCCATCGATGAAGCCGAACTCGAACTTCGTGTCGGCCAGGAGGACGCCGCGGTCGGCGGCCAGGTCGGCACCGAAACGGTACAGCGACAGCGTCAGCTCCTTGAGGCGCTGGGCCAGGCCCTCGCCCACGATCTCCCCGGCCCGCTCGAGCGTGATGTTCTCGTCGTGGCCGGTCTCGGCCTTGGTTGCCGGGGTGAAGATCGGTTCGGGGAGGCGGTCCGACTCCTCCAGGCCCGGCGGCAAGCCGATCCCGCACACGGTCCCGGCCTCGCGGTACTCCTTCCATCCCGAGCCCGACAGGTACCCGCGGGCCACGCACTCGATCGGGATCATGTCTGCCCGCCGGACCAGCATCGACCGCCCCGCCAGTTCGTCGCGAGGTTCCCGGAAATCGGGCGGGAACCGGTCGACGTCGGCGGCGACCAGGTGGTTCGGAACAATGTCGGCGGTCCGGTCGAACCAGAACAGCGACAGCCCCGTCAGGACTCGCCCCTTGTCGGGGATGGGGGTGGGCAGCACCACGTCGAACGCAGAGATCCGGTCGCTGGTCACCATGAGGAGATGCCGGTCGTCCACCTCGTAGATGTCCCGGACCTTCCCGCGGGCGTGGAGGTCGGCAGGGAGCCTCACGACGCGTCGACCTCCAGCTTCTCCAGGCGAGCGAACACGCCTTCGAGATGCCCGAGCCGTGGTTCGAACGCCGCGTCCACGTCCCGGTCGGACAGGTCCGTGCGGGCCCGGACCTCGTCGCGGAAGTCGGCGCCGCGGTCCCAGGCCTCGGCGGCGGCCTCCTGGACCAGCCGGTAGGCCTGGTCACGACCCATCCCGCGGTCGATCAGAGCCAGCAGGACGCGCTGGGAGAAGGCCAGCCCGCCGCCGGCCTCCAGGTTCGCCCGCATCCGGTCGGGGAACACCCGCATTCGCCGGATCACGTGCTCGGCCACGTGCAGCATGTAGTCGAGGGCGATCGTGGCGTCGGGAAGGATCACCCGCTCCACCGAGGAGTGCGAGATGTCCCGCTCGTGCCACAGCGCCACGTCCTCGAGGGCGGGTTGCACGGCCGCCCGGACCACCCTGGCCAGCCCCGTGAGCCGCTCGCACAACACGGGGTTGCGTTTGTGGGGCATGGCGCTGGAGCCCTTCTGGCCGGGCTCGAACGGCTCCTCGATCTCGCGGACCTCGGTCCGAGCGAGGTGGCGGAGCTCGACCGCGATCGTCTCGATCGTCGCCGCGGCGATCGCCAGCGCGGAGACGAACTCCGCGTGCCGGTCGCGCTGGATCACCTGGGTGGCGACTTCGGCGGGACGGAGGCCGAGCTCGCGGCACACGTGCTCCTCGACGAACGGATCCACCGCGGCGTACGTGCCCACCACCCCGCTGACCTTGCCCGCGCGCACGGCCTCGCGAGCCCGGCGGAGCCGCTCCCGGTCCCTGTCCAGCTGGAAGGCCCATACGGCGAGCTTGTGCCCGAAGGTGGTGGGCTCGGCATGGACGCCGTGGGTGCGGGCCACGCACGGCGTGTCCCGGTGCTCCAGCGCGCGGTCCCGCACCGCGGCCAGGAGCGCCTCGAGCTTCGCCAGCAGCAGGTCGGCGGCGTCCCGAAGCTGGAGGGCCAGGGCGGTGTCGAGCAGGTCGCTGGAGGTCATCCCGAAGTGGATCCACCGCCCGGCGGGTCCCACGGTCTCGGCCACGGCCTGTACGAACGCGGCCACGTCGTGGTGGGTCGTCCCTTCGAGCTCCCGAACCCGCTCCGGATCGACCGACGCCCGGGCCCGGATCACCTCGAGGTCGGCGGCGGGGATCCGGCCCAGCTCCGCCCAGGCCTGGCAGGCCAGCACCTCGATGCGCAGCCAGTGGCCGAGCTTCGTCTCCTCGGACCACACCGCGCCCATCTCCGGCAGGGTGTAGCGGGGAATCACAATTTCAGGCCCTCGGCCAGGGACTCCTTGAACTCATGCAGCTTCACGCGGACGTCGGGGTCCCGAACCGCCAGGATCTGAGCGGCCAAGAGGGCGGCGTTGACGGCGCCATCGATCCCCACCGTAGCCACCGGGACGCCGCGGGGCATCTGCACCGTGGAGTACAGGGCATCAGCGCCGCCGAGGTGGTCGGCGCCCACCGGGACCCCGATCACCGGCAGCACCGTCCGGGCG
>DASQWG010000004.1:0-6667 GCA_035640375.1 Actinomycetota bacterium | reverse complement strand
GGTCACGTTCCCCCTGTGGGTGGCGGGGGCATCACGGTTCGGAGTCCCTCCGGCGGTGAACGTCATGGGCACGCTGATCTTCGTGGTCGGTGTTACCCTCGCCCTGCTCTCGGTGCCGCTGCAGCGACGGCGAGCGGCGGTACCCGTGGCCCCACCGACCGGAAGGATTGCTGGATGACCGACGACGCCATCACCGCCAGGGCCCGCGAGATCGCGGAGCGCGAGGCCGCCACGCTCCTCGAGCGGACCCCGGCCTCCGCGCAGCTGTTCGAACGGGCCTCGAAGGTCATGCCGTACGGCGTGGCCTCCTCGTTCCAGGCCAACGACCCCTATCCCATCTACGTCCGGCGGGGCCAGGGCAGCCGGGTGTGGGACGTCGACGACAACGAGTACGTGGACTTCCACGGCGGCTTCGGCACGATGGCCGTCGGCCATGCCCACCCGAAGGTGGTCGAGGCCGTCGAGCGGGCCGCGCGCACGGGGACGCACTTCGCCGCGACCACCGAGGCCACCGTGGCCCTGGCAGAGGAGCTGAGCCGTCGGTTCCGGCTCGACCAGGTCCGGTTCACGAACTCGGGAACCGAGGCGACCATGGAGGCGATCCGCCTGGCCCGGGGGGCCACCGGTCGGGACGTGGTCCTGAAGATCGAGGGCTCGTACCACGGCCACCACGACGCCGTGATGTTCTCGGTGGTCCCGAACTCCGACGTGATGGGCGGACGCGAGGCACCGGCCTCGACCCCGCTATCGAAGGGCATCCCGGCGGACGCGGTCAAGCACACCCTGGTGGTCCCCTTCAACGATGCGGATGCCCTCGAGCGGCTCCTGGACGAACGGGGCTCGGAGATCGCCTGCCTGATCATGGAGCCGGTCATGATGAACATCGGGATCGTGCTTCCTCAGCCCGGGTACCTCGAGCGGGTCAAGGAGCTGTGCGCCAACCACGGCGTGGTGCTGATCTTCGACGAGGTGAAGTCGGGGGCCACCGTGGCCCCGGGCGGCGCGGCCGAGCGGTTCGGCGTCCGGCCCGATCTGTCGTGTTTCGCCAAGGCCGTCGGTGGCGGGGCCGCGCTCGGCGCTTTCGGCGGACGGGCCGACCTGATGCACGAGATCACCTCGGGCGTGGCGCACATGGGGACCTTCAACGGGAACCCGCTCTCCGTCGCGGCCGGCCTGGCTTCGCTGACCGAGGTCCTCACCGACGAGGCCTACGACTACCTCGAGAAGATGGGCACGTTGCTGGCCGAGGGGTGCCAGCGGGCCATCGACGACACCGGGATCCCCGCCCACGCCGTCGATCTCGGATGCAAGGGCTGCGTCTCGTACCGGCGGGAGCCGCTCCGGAACTACCGCGACTTCGTCGAGTGCAACGTGGCGCTGTTCGAAGCCTCCTGGCCGTGGATGGTGAACCGCGGCGTGTTCATGACCCCCGGTGACGAGGAGCAGTGGACCATCTCGGTCCAGCATTCCGAGGCCGACGTCAACCTGTACGTCGCGGCCTTCACCGAGCTCTGCCAGGCCCTCGTGGCCTAGGGACCCGGCTCGCCCTCGACCGCGGCCCGGGCCTGGGCCAGGTGGTTCCGGTCATGGCCGGCGATCAGCCGGAACGTGAGGTCGTACGACTCGGGGCCGCGCTCCTCATGGATGCCGACCCGGGCCCGGTCTTCGGCCGAGCTGCGCGACCAGAGCGCGAGGTTGGCCCTCCGGAGCGCCTCGAACGTTGCCAGCAGCTCGTCGGGGTCCTCCTCGGGATGGCGGAGCCGCTTCATCCATCGGTCCTGGTCATAGCCGGCCAGCCGGGGCTCGTCCTCGGACAGGATCCAGCGGTACCGGGCCGATGCCACGACCTCGGCATCGAGCATGTGACCGGCGGCCTCCAGGACCGACCACTCGGAGGGGGCCGGCCTGACGCGAAGCCGGTCGCCGGCCTGACGGAAGAGCTCGCGGAGGGCGGCCGAGGTGCCGGCCTGGACGTCGCCGGGATCGTCGCCCCCGAGCTTCGCCAGGAGGAACCGCTGGTACTCCGCGGGCTCCTCCACCGGGTCGGGGGTCACGGCCACGTCGAGCCGGGAGCCTATCCCATGCCACGGCGCGAACCGAACCGGGACCCATGCCGTCCAACCCTTCGGAGCCCGGAAGGAGGCCCACGATGCGGAGGATGGCGCTAGGGACGGTGGCCGCGCTCGCGGTGGCCATGCTGGCAGCGGGCTCGGGGTCCGGGGCCGAACGCAGAGAGGCTGGCGAGGCGGTCCGGGAAGACGTCCTGTTCCTCCGTACGTCCGACGGTGTGGCGCTGGTCCAGAGCGAGACGGACGGTTCGGCCGTGAGCGTGCCGGACGCGGTCCCGGCGATCGACTGGTCGGCCCTCGTTCGGGCGATCCCGACCGACCAGGAGACTCGGGTGGAGGCCCTCGATCCCGAGTCGGGCGACCTCCTGTGGGGACGGGAGGTGGCCGGCACCCTCGAGGTGAAGGTGGCGTCGGCCGGCGCCGACATGGTCGCCCTGGGCGATCCACAGGAAGGGGCCGGCTACGCCTTCGGCCGGACGTCGACCACCCTGGTCATCCTCGACGAGGGCGTGCCGGAGCCGCGCACGATCCAGCTCGAGGGGAACTACGCACCCGAGGCGTTCTCGACCGACGGAGCCAGCCTGTTCGTCGTGGAGTACCTGCCGCCGGAGCGGCCCACCAGCTATCGGGTCCGGCGCCTCGACCTCGCCACGGAACAGGTCGTGGGCGTGTACACGGTCGACCAGGAGCTCCAGGACTCGATGCAGGGGACGGCTCGGATCCAGGCGGCCAGCCCCGACGGACGTCGCCTGTACACGCTCTACAGCCAGGAGATCGCCGGGGGAACGCACACCTTCGTTCACGTCCTGAGCCTCGACGAGCTCTGGGCGCACTGCATCGACCTGCCGGCCTCGTTCCAGGCCTTCGACGAACGGGGCGTGGCCATCTCGGTCAGCCCCGACGGCTCCCGGCTCTACGTGGCCGACGCCACCACGGGTACGGTGGCCGAGGCGGACACGGAGACCCTCGCCGTCACCCGGACGGCCGAGATCCCGTTCTGGTCTCAGGGCGGGATCGCCCATGCGGCCGCGAGTCCCGGTGGGCTCCTCTACCTGGCGAAGGGGAACGGCGTCCTGGAGGTGGACACGGAAGCGCTGTCCCCGGGCAGATCCTGGGAGCTGGCGGGCCGGATCAGCGGCCTTCAGACCTCGAACGACGGCGAGCGGGTCTTCGTCGGACTGCGGGACGAGATCGTGATCCTGGACCCGACCAGTGGGGACGAGGAAGCGGTCCTGGATCCCACCGGGATCGACGCGATCCGGCAGCTCGGGACGTCCACGCGCTCGCTGGAGGAGGAGCGGACCACGACGGAGTGCGCCTGCTGAGCGCTCGCCCGGCGCCTAGTGGTAGACGCGGACCTCCATGCCGTAGCCCATGACCGAGAACAGGTGCTTGGCGGTCCAGTAGGGCACCCGCGCGCAGCCGTGGCTGGCCGGGTACGGCGGAACCTGCGGCCAGCCGTGGACCGCCCTGAGCCCGTCGAAGTACGACGGGTAGTACAGGCGGTTGGGGCTGTAGCCGGCGATCTTCCGGTGCACGCTGAACACGCCGTCTCTGGTGGCGCCGCCGGCTCCGGTCGAGGTGTGGACGATCTCGTCGACCTGGCCCTGCCGGACCACGTAGAGCACCTGCTTCGACTGGTCGATCTCGATGTGAACCGTGTCGCTGTTCGAACGCGGCCGCGGGACCCGAGGGTCGGCCAGGCGCTTCCACGTGGCGGCGCTCACCGACACTACCCGCCGCATCCCCTGGACCTTGTGGAACGCCAGGACGGCGTTCGCCGTTCGATGATCGAAGCCGCGGTTCGGCTTTGGCACGAGGTAGTGCAGGTCGCGGAGCCGCCGCTCCAGGACGCTCACCCACCGCCCATTCGAGCTCGCGCCGAGCGGCGGCGGCGTGGCCACTCGCTTGGCCTCGGTGGTCTCCTCGGCGGGCTCGTGGTCGGCGTCGTGGAACGAGGCCACGGCCCGGTACCGACCGGCCCGGAGGATCGTGAACTCGGCGGCGTAGTGGCCGTTATCGACCGGGGCCTCCACCCGTCCGGCCACCCGGTCTCCTCGAAGAAGCGTGACCTTCACGGCCGCCCCGGGATGGTCGGGCCCCAGCCGACCGGCGACCACCGCGGTCCCGAACAGCTCGACCCCGCTGAGCCCGGCGGTCAGCCTGGGGCGGACCAGGACCTGGACGGGCGAACTCTGGTCGGAGCCGACCCGGGCAACCAGGCGGAGGTTGCGGTCCGGCGCGAACCCCATGGAGAACGAGCCGGCGCCGTCGGTGGATGCGCTGGCGAGCACGGTCCCCGGCGCGTCCGCCTCCACGATCTCCACCGTGGTGCCCGCGGGTGGCGCCGGGGACACGGCCCCCGACAGCGTGAGGCTCTCGCCGAACACCACCGACGCGGGAGCGGCCGAGAGGGTCAGGGTGGCCGCGGCCGCGGGCGATGCCGGCGCCAGCGCCAGGACGAGGCCCGCTACGGCGGCGACCCCCGCCCCCCTCCATCGGCTCCGAGCGCGCAACCCCCCCTCCATGCCGAGGAAGGATACGCGACAGGGCCTCACGAACGCACGCGGCCGTTGACCCGGCGCATCCTGGGAACCGCGGTCCCCACGAGGATCGCCGCGATCCCCACGAGGAACCCCACGGCGAGGGTGCGGCTCGGCACGAAGGTCATGGCCAGAGCGGAGGATGCCAGCAGGGCGCTCCACAGGTACATCAGCAGCACGGCCTGCCGATGGGTATGGCCGATCTCCAGGAGCCGGTGATGGATGTGCTCCTTATCCGGGGCGTAGACCGGCCGGCCTCGGCGGAGCCGGCGAACGATCGCCCACACGACGTCGACGAGGGGCACGGCCAGCACCAGCAAGGGGATGGCGGCCGGGATGGCCAGCGCGGCGACGTCCGGCGTGGTCGGTGCGTCGGTCCGACCGACGCCGGACACGGTGGCCGCGGCGAGGACCAGACCCAGCAGCATGGAACCCGAGTCCCCCATGAAGATCCGAGCCGGGTGGAAGTTGTGGGGGATGAACCCCAGGGCCGCCCCCAGGACGACTACCGAGAACAGCGATGCCGGCGAGGGCCCCTCGCCGTAGATCGGAGCGCTGGTCTGAAACGCGTACCACAGGAAGGCCGCGGCGGCGATCGAGGTGACGCCCGCCGCGAGCCCGTCGAGGCCGTCGATGAGGTTGACGGCGTTGACGATCACCAGCACCCACACCAGGGTGATGGGAACGGCCAGGTCCGGCGAGAGGGACACAACGCCGAGGCCGGGGAACCACACGAACCACAGCTGGACCCCGAACAGGATCAGGAGGCCGCCGGCGAGGACCTGCCCGGCGACCTTCGCCGGCACGGAGAGCGCGCGCACGTCGTCGTACGAACCCAGGGCCACGATCACCGTCCCGGCCAGGATGACCCCCAGGGGCTCGGAGGACTCCTCGAACAGCCGTCCGAACTCCGGGGTGAGAGCCGCCACGCCGAACCCCGTCAGGCAGGCCAGCCACAGGGCCAGGCCGCCCAGGGTCGGAGTGGGCTTGGGGTGAACCTTCCGGTCGCCGGGGCGGTCGATGGCTCCGTACCGGAGGGCCAGCCACCGAACCACCGGCGTGGCCACGAAGGAGGCCGCCGCCGAGGCCAGCAGCACCAGGACGTAGGTCACGGCTCGCTACGGGTACGCCGGGAACCGGTCGGCCAGGGCGGCCACCCGGTCGCGGGCCCGCTGCTTCACCTCCTCATCGTCGGGCGAGGCGATGAGCTCGCCGATCGTCTCGGCGATCTCCTTCATCTCGGGCTCGTCCATGCCGAGGGTCGCCGGCCCCGGCGTCCCCACCCGGATCCCCGAGGCGGTCGCGGGTGGCAGGGGGTCGAACGGGATCGTGTTCTTGTTCAGGGTGATGCCCACCTCGTCGCAGGCGGCCTCGGCGTCCGCGCCCGTGATGCCGGCCGGACGCAGGTCGACCAGGGCGAGGTGGGAGTCGGTCCCCCCGCTCACCAGGCGCAGCCCCCGGTCGGCCAGCCCGGCCGCCAGGGCCCGAGCCGTCCGGACCACCCGCTCGGCGTAGTCGCGGAACGTCGGGGACATGGCCTCCTTCAACGCCACGGCCTTCGCCGCGATGCAGTGCTCCAACGGGCCGCCCTGCATCATCGGGAAGGTGGCCTTGTCGATGGCCTTGGCGTGCTCCTCCCGGGCTAGGATCATCGCCCCGCGGGGCCCACGGAGGGTCTTGTGCGTGGTGAACGTGACCACGTCGGCGTGGGGAACGGGGTTGGGGTACGCACCGCCGGCAACGAGCCCGATGAAGTGGGCCGCGTCCACCATGAACACCGCGCCGACCTCGTCCGCGATCTCCCGGAACCCGGCGAAGTCGATCGTCCTCGGGTACGCGGTCGCGCCGGCCACGATGACCTTGGGGTGGTGCTCCCTGGCCAGGCCGCGAACGCGGCCCAGATCGATGAGCTCGGTCTCGCGGTCCACCTCGTACGGCACCACGTTGAACCATTTCCCGCTGAAGTTCACCGGCGACCCGTGCGTCAGGTGCCCACCGTGCGGCAGCGACATCCCGAGCATGGTGTCACCCACCTCCATGAACGCGAAGTACGCG
>DASQWG010000003.1:0-4349 GCA_035640375.1 Actinomycetota bacterium | reverse complement strand
TCGCGGAACGCGCCGGTCTGCACGGTTGCGCCGAGATCGGCCAGCGCGGCGGCGAACCGCTCCACGGCCGGCCCGGCCACCTCGGGCTGCGCTGCCCGGATCCACGACGGGCGCCGGCCCCCCGAGGTGTCGCCGTAGAGCGTGAATTGGGGAACGACCACGATGTCCCCACCCACGTCCTCGACCGAGCGGTTCATCTTCCCGTTCTCGTCCTCGAAGATCCGGAGGTGCCACACCTTGCGGGCCAGTCTGGCCGGCTCGTCCGCGGCGTCGTCCAGGCCGATCCCGGCCAGGATCAGGAGCCCGGGGCCTCCCTCGGCGACCACAGTGCCGTTCACCCGAACCTGGGAGCGGGAGACGCGCTGAACGACCAGGCGCACTATCCGGGGACGACGCGGTAGGCGTCGAAGACGCTGTCGACCTTCTTGACGCTCTGGAGGATGCCGGCCAGGTGGGTGATGTCGGCGAGCTCGAACGTGAACCGAAGCTTGGCCACTCGATCCTTCCCCACGGTCGAGCTGGCGGAGAGGATGTTGATCTGGTGCTCGCCCAGGGCCGTGGCCACGTCGCCCAGCAGCTTCTTCCGATCGAGGGCCTCGACCTGGATCGCCACGACGAAGGACGTTCCCTTGCCGGGCCGCCACGACACGTCGATGAACCGGTCGGCCTGCTCCTTCAGCGCCTTGGCGTTGGGACAGTCGACCCGGTGCACCGACACGCCCCGACCTCGGGTCACGAACCCCACGATCTCGTCACCGGGGACCGGCGTACAGCACCTGGCCAGGTTCACCCACAGGTCATCGGCCCCGGCCACGACCACCGGCTTGTCGGAGCGGGGCGCCAACCGAACCGGCCGGGCCGCCGGGACCTCCGCGACCTCCTCCTCCTCGTCCTGAGAGATCAGCCTGGTCAGACGGACCGTCACCGATTGCGGAGAGACGTGTCCCTCCCCTACCGCCACCAGCATCGCGTCGATGGTCGGGTACTTGAGGTCGGCGGCCACCTGAGCCAGCGTCTCCTCCGTGGTGAGCCGCTTGAGCGGCAGGCCCTGCTTGCGGAGCTCCCGCTGGAGCATGTCCCGGCCGGTGTCCATGGCATCCTCGCGGCGCTCCCGCGAGAACCACTGCCGGATCTTGTTCCGAGCCCGCGGGGTGGCCACCACCTGCAGCCAGTCCCGGCTCGGCCCGGCGTCCTGGCCCTTCGACGTGAGGATGTCCACGGTGTCACCGGTCTGGAGCCGGTAGTCGAGGGGCACGAGCTTCCCGTTCACCTTCGCCCCGATGCATCGGTGCCCGACCTCGGTGTGGATCGCGTAGGCGAAGTCGATCGGCGTGGCGTCGGCAGGCAGGTCCACGACATCGCCCTTGGGCGTGAAGCAGAACGCCCGGTCGTTGTACAGGTCGATCCGGAGCCCCTCCATGAACTCCCGTGGGTCGGCCATGTCTCGCTGCCACTCCAGCATCTGGGCCAGCCAGGCGATGTCGGAGGCGTCCTCCTTGCGCTTCCCCGACTCCTTGTATCGCCAGTGCGCGGCGATGCCGAACTCGGCGGTCCGGTGCATCTGCTGGGTGCGGATCTGCACCTCGAGCGGCCGGCCCTCGGGCCCGATCACCGTCGTGTGGAGCGACTGGTACATGTTGAACTTGGGCATCGCGATGTAGTCCTTGAACCTGCCGGGCACCGGCTTCCAGATCGAATGGATCGCTCCGAGCGCCGCGTAGCAGTCCTTGACGGTCTCCACGAGCACCCGGATGCCCACGAGGTCGTAGATCTCGCTGAACTCCTTGCCCCGGAGGACCATCTTCTCGTACACGCTGTACAGGTGCTTCGACCGGCCGTCCACCTCGGCCTTCACCTTCACCGAGCGCAGCTGAGCGCTCACCGCGTCGAGCACCCGTCCGGTGTACTGGCCCCGCTCGTCCTCCGCCTTGCCGACGAGGTTCCGGATCTCCTCGAACCGTTTCGGGTGGAGGGTCTTGAAGGAGAGATCCTCCAGCTCCCACTTGATCTGGAAGATCCCCAGCCGGTGCGCCAGCGGGGCGTAGATCTCCAGGGTCTCCGTGGCGATCTCCTCCTGGCGCCGGCGAGGCAGCGCCTCCAGCGTCCGCATGTTGTGGAGGCGGTCGGCCAGCTTGATGATCAGGACCCGGATGTCCCGGGCCATGGCCACGATCATCTTGCGGACGTTCTCGGCCTGCTCCTGCTCGCGGGTGCGGTACTCGATCCGGTCCAGCTTGGTCAGTCCGTCGACGATGGCGCCGACCTCGGGCCCGAACTCCGACTCGATCGTCTTCAGGGACAGGTCGGTGTCCTCGACGACGTCGTGGAGCAGCGCCGCGACCAGCGTGGTGGTGTCCATGCCCAGATCGGCCAGGATGTGGGCCACCCCGAGCGGATGACGGATGAACGGCTCCCCCGACTTGCGGAGCTGGCCCCGGTGGGACTCGGCGGCGAAGTCGAAGGCCCGCTGGACCTGGCGCACATCGGCCTTGGGGTTGTACGCCCGGACCTTGCGGAGGAGGCCCTCGACGCCGCCGGTGTCCTCCGCGTCGCCCGAGGAGACGAACGGCAGGCGCGAGAGGAGGCCCCCCCGACGATCGGGTGCCTTCAGCTCCTCCACGCGGCTCGCCTCCTCTCCGTCCATTGTACGGGCGAGGGGCGCGCGGGCCGGCTCAGTAGGTCACGAGGGCGTAGAAGTCGTACCCCTGGATCTTGTCCCGGCCCTGCAGGAACGACAATTCGACCAGACATGCGATCCCAACGACCTTACCGCCCAGGCGCTCGACCAGCTCCGCGGTGGCCTGGGCGGTGCCCCCGGTGGCCAGGACGTCGTCGACGATCAGGACCCGCTCGCCCGGCCCAAAGGCGTCTCGATGGATCTCCAGGGTCTCGGTCCCGTACTCGAGCTCGTACGACTCGGCCTCGGTCTGCCACGGGAGCTTCCCGGCCTTCCGCACCGGAACGAAGCCTGCCCCGAAGTGGTAAGCGACCGGCGAAGCCAGGATGAAGCCCCGGGCCTCGATCCCCACGACCTTGTCGACCGTCCCCCGCCCGAAGTGGACCACGATCATGTCGATCACCGAGGAGAACGCCACCTCGTCGGCCAGCAGCGGGGTGATGTCCTTGAACGTGATCCCCTCCTGGGGGAAGTCGGGGACGTCGCGGATCAGCGATCTGACCCGTTCCAGGTTGTCGTTCATGGCTCGGCCTCCGAGGCCATTCTGGCACCCGCCGGGGCCCGCCGGGCGGTGATCCGGGCGCCCACGTGGTCGGCGAGCCGGGCCAGGATCGGGCCGAGGACCGCCAGTGTCAGTACGTAGGCGGCCGTGACCGGACCGAGCCGCGGGTGGGCGCCGCTGGTCGCCCCCAGCACCGCGATGACGATGGAGAACTCTCCCCGGGCGGCCAACAGGCCGCCGGCCCGGAGCCGCCCCCGGACCCCCGCCCCGATCCGGCGGCCCGAGACCCAGCCCGTGACCCCCTTCGTGACCACCCCCACGGCGGCCAGGGCCAGCGCAGGGCCGAGGACCGGTGGGATCGACGCCGGGTCGAGCGACAGGCCGAAGAACGCGAAGAACACCCCGCCGAACAGGTCCCGGAGCGGCGTCAGGAGGGTCTGGGCCCGCTCCGCCGCCGGCCCGGAGATGCCGATGCCGACCAGGAACGCGCCGACGACGGCCGAGATCTGAAGCCGCTCCGCCACGCCGGCGGCCAGCAGGGCCAACCCGAGGATGGTGAGCAGCAGTGCCTCGTCGGAGTGGCTGAAGATCAGTCGGCTGAGGCCGGGGCCGAATCGGACCGAGAATGCCAGGAAGGCCGTGGCCACGCCCACCGCTCCGACCACCGTGAAGGCCGCGGACGCCAGGCTCACGCCGAGCAACAGCACCGCCACGACCGGGAGGTAGACGGCCATCACCAGGTCCTCGATCACCAGGATCGACAGCACCGCCGGCGTCTCGCGGTTCCCGAGCCAGCCCATGTCCGACAGCAGCTTGGCCACGATCCCGGAGGAGGAGATGTAGGTGACCCCCGCCAGCAGGATCGCCGAGACCACGCCCCAGCCGAGGAGGAGCCCCGCGAGGAACCCGGGCGCGGCGTTCACCACGAGGTCGACGGCCCCGCTGGCGGCACCGGTCCGGAGCCCCCGGACCAACTCGCGGCCGGTGTACTCCAACCCCAGCAGGAGCAGGAGGAGGATGACCCCGATCTCCGCGCCGATCGCGATGAACTCCTCGGCGGTGACCACCGGCAGGAGTCCGCCCTGCCCGAAGGCCAGGCCCGCCAGGAGATACAGCGGGATCGGGGAGAACCCGAACCGGCCGGCCAGCCGGGCCAGTAAAGCGAGTCCG
>DASQWG010000002.1:0-3458 GCA_035640375.1 Actinomycetota bacterium | reverse complement strand
CAGAGCTGCTCGCCGACGGCGGCCACGGCGCCTGGCCTTTGGTCCTATCGCTGGCCATGGGCGGGCTGGTGGCCGGACTAGCGAGCTTCGCCATCGGCAGGAGCCGCGGCGCCGCCGGGCCCCCGGGGTTCCTCTTGGGTCGCATCCTGGTCCGGCTCACCCTGCTCCAGGTGGTGGGCTTCGTCATCCTCGAAACGCTGGAGCGCCTGGCCCTCCACGACCCCTCCGAGGTCCTCGGCCTCCTCGGTGAACCCGTCATCCTGTTCGGTGTGGTGCTGGCCGCGGCCACGGCCGCGCTCGGCGCGTTGCTCCTGGTCTTGTTCGCCGGTCTCATCGACCGGCTGGTCCGTCTGCTTCGAGCACTGCCCAGGGCGCCACGGATCCTGACGGCGCTGCTCGCCGAGGATCCTCCCCCCCGACCGACGATCGCGCTGGGCTCCCTCAGCCTTCGCGGCCCCCCGCTCCCGGTCCACTAGCGACGCCGCACGTCACGAGCCCCATCCGGGGCCCGTGAGCATCGCCACCGAAGGAGGATCCAGTGGAGCACGCACGCCGAAGGCACCTCGGCTGGGGTGGCGCACTCGCTGCCGCGGCGTGTCTCGTGGTGCTCGCCCCCCGCCCGGCCGAAGCGCACGCGATCGTCCGGTCGACCGAGCCGGGCATCGACGAGGTCTTGCCGCAGCCGCCGACCGAGGTCGTCATGGAGTTCAACGAGCCCGTGGAGATCTCGTTCGGGTCGATCAGGGTCTTCGGAACCACCGGAGATCGGGTCGATGCGGGAGAGACCGAATACGTGCAGGGCTCGGCCGATGCGGTGCGGGTTCCGGTCGAGCCGGATCTACCACAGGGGACGTACACCGTGGCGTGGCGGATCGTGTCGGCCGACGGGCACCCGATCGGCGAGGCGTTCGTGTTCCACATCGGCCAGCCCGGTCAGAACCCCAGAGGCCTGGTGGACCAGGTCCTCGGCGGCGAGGGCCGGGCGGGCCCGCTCGAGTCGGGGCTGGCCGCGGTGGGCCGCTGGCTCAACCTGGGCTCGCTGCTCCTGCTGGCGGGGGCGGCGCTGTTCCTGATCCTGGTGTGGAGCCGGACCCTGGCCCCCGAGCAGACGGTCCAGCGAGGGTTCGCCGACCGGTGGCGACGCATCGTGGTGGTCTCGTGGATCGTCGCGCTCGCTACCACCGTGGCCCTGTACGTGCTGCAGGGTTCGCTGGCGGCCGACCTGCAGTTGGCGGACGCGCTCTCGCCCGACGTGCTGACCGAGGTCGCGGAGACCCGGTTCGGGATCGTTTCGTTGATCCGCATGGGTCTCCTGGTGGCCTGCGCGGCCATCTGGCCGGCGGTGCGCGGTTCGCTGGTGACGCGTCGAAGCGTCGGGGCCGCCGCCGTGGCCGTTCGGCCGACCACCTCGGTGGTGGCCGTGGGAGCCGTGCTGGTGGTGGCGCTCCTGGCCACCCCGGGTCTGTCCGGACACGCGGGCACGACCGAGCCGGTGAGCCTGAACGTTGCCGCCGACGTCCTGCACATGGTCGCCGCGGCGATGTGGATGGGCGGCCTGCTGCTCCTGGTGGCGGGGGCCTTCCCGGCCACGCGGGATCTCCCTCCGGAAAACCGGGCCCGGACGCTGGCCCCGGTGGTGGCCAGGTTCTCCGATCTCGCCGTGATCGCCGTGGCGGCGCTCGTCGCCAGCGGCCTGCTCAGGGCGTGGACGGAGGTCCGCGCGTGGCGAGCGCTCGTCGATTCGTCCTACGGGATCGCCCTGCTGGTGAAGCTCGGCGCGTTCCTGCCGATCCTGGCGCTCGGCTTCATCAACAACCGGTGGATGAAGCCACGGATCGTGCGCTCGGTGGAGCAGGGGGAGCCCCTGGATGCGGGTGCGCCGCTGCGGGGGCTCCGCCGGCTGGTCCGGATCGAGATCGCCCTCGGCGTCGTGGTGATCGCCGTGACGGCGCTCCTGGTGAACCTTCCACCCGCGCGCGTCGAAGCGGGGGTAGAGGGTCCCTTCACCACCGAGGCCATGCTCGGCCGGGGAGAGATCCACGTCATGGTGGACCCGAACCGGGTCGGCGAGAACGAGATCCACATCACGCCGGCGGCCATGGGGGAGGAGCCGATGCACTTCGAGGAGATCCGGGTCCTGTTCCGGATGCCCGAGGAGGGGATCGGGCCGATCCCGGCCGAGGCGGAGCTGTCCGGCCACGGGGAGTACGTCGTCACCGGGCATCAACTGTCGGTTCCGGGCGACTGGGTCTTGGAGATCGTGGCCCGCATGGACGAATTCGATGAGGTTCGGACGAAGGTGACCGTCACAGTGAATCCATGAAGGAGTGAACGCATGCGAAAGCTCATCGTTGTGGGCACGGCGCTCCTGGCGGTGCTGGTGGCCGCCGGCCCGGCGCTGGCCCACGTCACCGTTCAGCCAGCCGAGGGGGTGATCGGCTCGTTCTCGGCCTTCGTGGTGCGGGTCCCGAACGAGCGGGACAACGCGTCGACGATCAAGGTTGAGGTGCAGTTCCCCCCGCTGGCGTTCGTGTCGTTCATGGACGTTCCCGGGTGGGAGCGGACCGTGGAGATGCAGACCCTGGATGAGCCCCTGGAGGTGTTCGGCGAGGAGCTGACCGAGGTGGTCGGCACGGTCACCTGGGAGGGCGGAGAGATCCAGCCCGGCGAGTTCCAGGAGTTCCCCTTCAGCGCCCGGATGCCCGAGGAGGTCACCACGCTGGAGTTCCCGGCCATCCAGACCTACGACAACGAGGTGGTCCGGTGGATCGGGCCTCCGGACTCCGAGGAGCCCGCGGCCCTGGTCGAGACTGTGGACCTGGGGGCTGAGGAGGGCGAAGGCGAGCTCTCCGTGCTGGCCGAGCTCAGCGGGGGCGCTTCGGGCGAGGAGCCAGTCGAAGGCGAAGAGGCCGAGGGTGGAGCGGCGGCCTCGGCCTCGGATGATGAGGAATCCTCCCTCCCGCTGATCCTCGGATGGATCGGCGTCGGCCTGGGTGCGGTGGCGCTGGTGGTGGCGCTGACCCGGCGCCGAGCCTAGCGATACGGAGGGCCCCGCTTGGGGGCCCTCCGAGCACATGGTTCGGTCGGCTACCGGGGCGCCGGCCGGGCCGGGGTGGGAAGGAAGAGGATCATGAAGGGCCGAGCAGCAAGGCAGGCGGCCTCAGGCCTCGTGCTCGCGGTGGCGGTGGCCCTGGTCGGCCCGTTGGCCGGCCCCGCGTCGGGGCATACCTTCGTGAAGTCCACCAAGCCGAAGGCCGGGTCGACCGAGCGCACGGCACCCCGAGTGGTGGTGGTGCATTTCACCGAGCCGGTGGAGATCGCGTTCGGGGGGATCGAGGTGTTCGGGCCGGGCGGGGTGCGGGTCGACGACGGGGAGACCACGTACGTCGAGGGTGAGGAGGCCGCGGTCCAGGTCGGGCTGACCGAGGATCTTCCCAACGGGCGCTTCGTGGTCCTGT
>DASQWG010000001.1:0-4566 GCA_035640375.1 Actinomycetota bacterium | reverse complement strand
AGCCGAGCCGACTCCATCTGACGACCCACCAGGACGCGCTTGAGGATCGACCCCACCGATGCCATGGGCGGCATTCTGGCACGGGACGACGGACGCTCCGCCGGGCCCGGCGGGGACTTGGGCTCCTCGGGCAGCCGCGCTACGCTGTCCGCCGTGCATTTCGTGATCATGGGATGCGGCCGGGTCGGCGCCGAGCTCACGATCCAGCTGGCCAAGGCCGGCCACACCGTCTCCATCGTCGACAAGCGGAAGGAGGCCTTCGACCGACTCCCGCCGGGCTTCGAGGCCACCACGATCGTCGGCCTCGGGTTCGACCGAGAGGTCCTGGAGAAGGCCAGGATACGGGAGGCCGACGCGTTCATCGCCGTGTCGAACGGAGACAACTCGAACATCGTCTCCGCCAGGGTGGCCCGCGAGTACTTCAAGGTTCCGAAGGTGATCGCTCGGATCTACGACCCCCGCCGGGCCGACATCTACGAGAAGCTGGACATCCCCACCGTGGCCAGCGTCCGGTGGGCAGCCAAGCAAGTGCAGTACCTCCTGTTCCACGGGCGGGAGACTATGCGCGACTCGCTGGCCGGCGGGTTCCTCCTGCACCTCCAGGTGGAGCTCCCCGACCACCTCGTGGGGAAGAAGATCTCCTCGGTGACCTCGGACGGCGAGGTCGAGGTGATCGGGGTGGAGCGCGGCGGCACCGGGTTCATCCCCAAGGACGACTCCACGTTCCAGGAGGGCGACATGGCCCACTTCGTGGTGCACAAGGACGCCACCGACAAGTTCGACATGCTGCTGGAGCCGGCGGCGGAGTGAACAGATGAGGATCGTCGTTGCGGGCGCGGGCAACATCGGGCGGCACCTGGCGTTCGACCTCCTCGAACGCGGTCACCAGGTGGTGGTCATCGAACAGGACCCCGGGGTCTTGGAGCGAGCGCAGCAGGACGCGCCGGGCGTGAGCTTCGTGCTCGGCGACGCCTGCGAGCCGTGGGTCCTGGACAAGGCTGAGGTCCGCTCCTGCGACGTCATGGTCGCGGCCACCGGTGACGACGAGGACAACCTGGTGATCTCGCTCCTGTCGAAGCAGGAGTACGGCGTCCCGCACGTGGTGGCTCGGGTCAACCACCCCAAGAACGAGTGGCTGTTCACCGAGGCTTGGGGCGTGGACGTGCCGATGAGCCCGCCCCACGTCCTCACGGCGCTGGTCGAGGAGGCGGTGACCGTCGGGGACCTGGTACGGCTCCTCAAGCTGGAGCGAGGACAAGTCACGCTGGTCGAGCTGACGATCGACGAGACGGCCCCGGTGGCGGGGCGTCCGATCTACGAGCTGCGGCTGCCCCAGGACTCCGCGATCGTGGCGGTGCTCCGCCGGGGCCACGTGGTCATCCCGCAGCCCGAGACGCAGCTGGTCGCGGGCGACGAGATCCTGGCCATCGCCACCCAGGAGGCCGAGGAGCGGCTGCGGGCCGCCCTGATGGGCGAGA
The DNA here is from genome assembly GCA_035640375.1 of Actinomycetota bacterium. Classification (GTDB taxonomy): domain Bacteria; phylum Actinomycetota; class UBA4738; order UBA4738; family CALAEC01; genus CALAEC01. The sequence continues at coordinate 3,088 of DASQWG010000001.1, read as the reverse complement.
CCGCGTAGTCGGCGTCAGGCGAACTCGAACCGCGGATTGACCATCCGGAGGCCGGTCCGCTCCTGGGCCACCACGCCCTGGAGTACCAGCGGCGTGCCCAGGGTCAGCCCGGGGATGTGGCTCCGCCCGGTCCACGACGCCGTCAGCTCACCCGTGCCGTCGGAGATCACGGCCTCGAGCGTCATCATCCCGTCCATGGGGCGGAGCCGGAGGCGGCTCACCGTGCCGGCCACGCGGACCTCCTCGCGGCTGGGACAGCCCGCGATGCGATGGGTCCCCGGCACGCGCTCGGCCCACTCGCGGGTCTCCTGAGCGAGGCGTTCCTCGTCGGACTGCGTGAAGAACCGGCGGAGCCGCCGGAGCCAGCCCATGCGCTCCCCTTACCCGACCTCCGCGGGCTCGCCGCCGACGAGCTCCTCCGCCCGCAGGCGCTTCGAGTACCAGATCGCCCCGGCCAGGATCAGGCCGGCCACCACGGTGACCGCGACCCGCGCAGCGGTGTCGTCGACGGCACTCACCACCAACGGGGCGATCAGCAAGGCCACCAGGTTCATGACCTTGATGAGGGGGTTGAGGGCCGGCCCGGCCGTGTCCTTGAAGGGATCCCCCACCGTGTCGCCGATCACCGTGGCCTTGTGCGGCTCCGATCCCTTCCCGCCGTACAGCCCCTCCTCGACCAGCTTCTTGGCGTTGTCCCAGGCCCCGCCGGCGTTCGACAGCATGACCGCGAGGAGCTGGCCGGTGAGGATGGCGCCGGCCAGGTACGCCCCGAGGGCCTCGGCCTCCAGGGCGAAACCCACGATGATCGGGGCCAGCACGGCCAGGAGGCCCGGCGTCATCAGCTCCCGCAGCGACGTGCGCGTGCAGATGTCCACGACCCGTCCGTAGTCCGGCGTTTCGGTCCCTTCCATGATCCCTGGATGATCGCGGAACTGGTTGCGCACCTCCACCACCACCTGCGCGGCGGCCCGCCCAACGGCCCGGATCGCCAGCGCCGAGAACAGGAACGCCACCGATCCGCCGACCAGGAGTCCCACCAGGACGTCCGGGTGATTGAGCCGGATGTCGAGGCCGCCCCCGACGGCCTCCTCGAACGAGCCGAACAGCGAGGTCGCGGCGATCACCGCCGTGGCGATGGCGATCCCCTTGGTGATGGCCTTGGTGGAGTTCCCCACGGCGTCGAGGCCCTGGAGGATCTCGGCCGGAGGGCCCTCGAACTCGCCGGACATCTCGGCGATCCCCTGGGCGTTGTCGGCCACCGGGCCGTAGGTGTCCATCGACACGATGACACCGACCGTGGTCAGCATCCCCATCCCCACCAACGAGATGAAGTAGAGCCGCTCGGCCGTGGTGTCCCCGAGCACGAACGCGCTGATCACGGTGACCGCGATGACCAGGATCGCCCAGACGGTGGACTCGAGCCCGACCGAGAAGCCGGAGAGGATGGTGGTAGCCGGGCCGGTCTGCGAGGACGCGGCCACCTCCTGGACCGGGCGCCGGGTCGTCGAGGTGAAGTGCTCGGTGAGGACGGAAATCACCCCGGCCAGCACCAACCCGATCACCACGGCCCAGAACACCCGCAGGTCGTTCACGTAGAGATCGGCCACGAAGTACACCGCTGCCGCCGAGATCAGCGCCGAGATGAAGAACCCGCGGTTGATGGCCCGCATCCCGTGCTCGGTCTCCGAGCGCGGCCGGACCGCGTAGATCCCGATGATCGAGGTCACCACGCCGACCGCCCGCACCAGCAGCGGGAACATCACGCCGACGATGGCGCCCTCGGGCGAGCCGGCGTACGCGGCCGCCCCGAGGATGATCGAGGCCACCAGGGTCACCTCGTACGACTCGAACAGGTCGGCGGCCATCCCCGCGCAATCCCCGACATTGTCGCCGACGTTGTCGGCGATGACGGCGGCGTTCCGAGGGTCGTCCTCGGGGATGTTCTTCTCGACCTTGCCGACCAGGTCGGCGCCCACGTCCGCGGCCTTGGTGAAGATCCCCCCGCCGACGCGCATGAACATGGCCAGCAGCGCGCCGCCGAAGCCGAACCCGACCAGCACGCTGGTGGCGTCCTGCTTGTACAGGATCAGGATGACGGTGGCGCCGAGGAGCCCCAGGCCGACCGTGAACATCCCGGCCACCCCGCCGGTGCGGAAGGCGATCGTCAGTGCCCGTCGAAGCCCCGACTCCCGGGCGGCGTTCGCCGTGCGCACGTTCCCTCGGACCGCCAGCCACATCCCGGCGAACCCGGTGATCGCGGAGAACGTGGCGCCCAGGAAGAACGCCACCGAGCGGCCGAACCGGATGGCGAACTCGCTGTTCCGGGCGGTCTCCTCGGCCGGGAGCGCGAAGTAGAGGATCACCACCAGGATCAGAAGGAACAGCCCCACCGTTCGGAACTGGCGGTTCAGGTACGCCCGGCTCCCGACCTGGATCGCCCGGGCGATCGTGCGCATGCGCTCCGTCCCTTCGGGAGCCGCCAGCACCCCGCGCATCAGGATGTACGCGACGACCAGCGCCAAGATCGAGATGGCCAGGATCACCTGCAGGGCGGTGTCCTCGAACGGCCCGAACTCGGCCGCGATGCGGCCGCCTTCCTGGGCCACGACGGTCATCGGTACGGTTCCTCCTCGGGGGGACGGGCTCGAAGCCCGCGGATTATAGCCTAGCGGTCGCCCCGCTCCGTCCGACGTGGCTCCGCCTGGATCAGCGGGGACAGCACCGGCGGCGTGCCGATCGTGGTGACCACGGTCATGGCCACGACCACGCCGAACAGCTCGGCGTCGAGCCCGAGACCGAGCCCCAGCGACGCCACGATCAGTCCGACCTCGCCACGGGGCACCATGCCCACGCCAACCGTCAGCCTGGTGCGCCGCTCCAGGCCGACCGAGCCGGCGTAGCCGCCGACTACCTTGGTGATCACCGCGATGGCCGTCACCATGGCCGCCAGTCCGAGGATGCCGGCGTCGGCGAACACCCCCGGGTCCAGCCGGGTGCCGGTGATGGCGAAGAAGAAGGGCCCCAGCAGCTCGTAGACCGGCTCGATCTGGGTGGCGACCTCCTCCTTGCGGAACTCGAAGATCAATCC